>CAZYEI010000001.1:0-78417 GCA_964646425.1 uncultured Eubacteriales bacterium
AGTATTTTTCATTTTTGGGAAATAGAAATTTTGTGTCGAATAAAAGCACGAGTGAGTTGCGTTCGTGCTTTCAGTAAACTAATCAAATTTTATATTGCTCATTATCGGAGAATTACTATCTTTCAAGCTATAATATTCTTGTGTTACTCTATTATAATATAGTTCTCGAAGAATATACACTTTATCGAAATATCTTGCTCTTGTCGTATGAAAATTAAATGTAGAGATTATTACCTCTGTTTCATCTAAAATTCGTTTGACATGATTAGTTGCTTGCAACTCTTGTAATAACTAAAGGAAAGAAATCTCGTTATGTTTATTTTAGTGAAACAACACAAGGACTTTTAACAATTTTTAAAAATAACGCTAATATTAAATCTAAATATTTGTTTGTTTCTCCAGTTACAAAAACAAAATATACTCAAGCAGGAATTGAGCAAATATTTAGAAGGATGAGAAAAAAATTGAATTTAGAATATGACTTTTCACCACATCGCTTACGACACTATTTAAGTTCAAAACTTTATAGTGCAGGTGCAGATTTACTTTTAATACAAAGGATTTTAGGACATTGTTCTCCTGAAGTAACACAGCGTTATATTCATACAAATTTAGAACAAGACATAAGTTCTTACGATAAATTTATGGATATAGTTAAAAACAAATAAGCACAAAAAAAAGAGTGTACTGCAATACACTCTTAATTTATAAGTGGTGGCCCAAGCCAGGATCGAACTGGCGACACAAGGATTTTCAGTCCTTTGCTCTACCAACTGAGCTATCGGGCCATCAATGGCGGTCTCGACGGGGATCGAACCCGCGGTCTTCTCCGTGACAGGGAGACATGTTAACCACTACACCACGAGACCGTTGGTTGCGGGGAAAGGATTTGAACCTATGACCTCCGGGTTATGAGCCCGACGAGCTACCAGACTGCTCTACCCCGCGACAACAAGATAAAATAATGGCGGAGAAACGGGGATTCGAACCCCGGCTAGGCTTGCACCTACTGCTGGTTTTCAAGACCAGTCCCTTCAACCACTTGGGTATTTCTCCATAAAATAATATAAATCTTAGCAAAAAATTGGTGGACCCTGTAGGACTCGAACCTACAACCAACCGGTTATGAGCCGGGAGCTCTGACCATTGCGCTAAGGGTCCATACTTAACAAAAATGGTAGCGGCGGGGGGACTTGAACCCTCGACCTGCCGGGTATGAACCGGCCGCTCTAAACCAACTGAGCTACACCGCCATAATTAATGGTGGAGGTTAGGGGGCTCGAACCCCTGACCCCCTGCGTGCAAGGCAAGTGCTCTCCCAACTGAGCTAAACCCCCACTAAATGGTCGAGATGACAGGATTCGAACCTGCGACCCTCTGGTCCCAAACCAGATGCACTACCAAGCTGTGCTACATCTCGAAAGTTTCAAAAAAAATATAATGGCGCGCCCAGAAGGAATCGAACCCTCAACCTCCAGATTCGTAGTCTGACACTCTATCCAGTTGCGCTATGGGCGCGTGTGCTTAATAATATTACCAAATATATTTGTTAAATGCAAGAACTTTTTTTAATTTTTTATATTACAGAGCACAAAATTGGAGGTTCCTGCCGGGGTCGAACCGGCGCTCATTGAGTTGCAGTCAATTGCCTTACCACTTGGCTAAGGAACCATCACATTACTTTTCCTTTAAAGGCTTGTTAATTATAACAAATATCATTCTAATTTTCAACACCTTTTTCAAAATATTATATGATTTATTTATTTTTTTATTAATTGCTTTGTCAAATGTTTCAAACTATTCGGATATTTTTCTATTTATTAAAAATAAATTTACATATTTTTAGTAAATAATCTATTTTATTTATTACATATAACAAATTCATTAAAATTATTATTTTTTATTTTTACCAGTGTTGAAAGATATTTTATGACATGTTATAATTAAAATGCTTTATTTAATATATATTTTGATAATACACGTAAGGAGAGGATATTATGCAAGTTTCAATTTTTGATGAAACTTCTGTATTTGCATTAGGTGGATTAGGTGAAATCGGAAAAAACACTTATTGCATTGAAGAAAAAGATAGTATAATAATTATTGATGCAGGAGTAAAATTTCCAGAAGAAGATTTACCTGGAATTGATTATGTTATTCCTGATTATACATATTTAGCTAGAAATCAATATAAAATAAAAGCTCTTTTAATCACACATGGTCATGAAGACCATATAGGTGGAATTCCATTTTTACTACAAAAAATTAGAATTCCTATTATTTATGCACCTAGATTAGCGGCAGCTTTAATTAAAAATAAATTGGAAGAAGCAAGAATTAAAGAAAAAGTTAGAATTGTCGAAATTGACGGAAACAGTCATTTAGATTTAAAACCTTTTGAAATTGATTTCGTTAATATGACACATTCTATTCCTGATGCCTTAGGAATGAGAATAAAAACAAGTAATGGTAACATTTTTACAACTGGTGATTTTAAAATCGACTTAACTCCTGTCGGTGATGATATTGATTTTGCTAAATTAACTCGTTTTGGTGATGAAGGAATCACATTAATGATGGCTGATTCAACAAATGCCGAAATCCCCGGTTCTTCATTAAGTGAACGTGCCGTTGTTAATTCGATTCATGAAATTTTTAGAAATACTCCTGGAAGACTAATTATTGCAACATTTGCCTCAAACTTATATCGTATCCAGCAAATTGTTGAAACTGCCGTTAAATTTAAAAGAAGAATTGTTATTGTAGGACGCTCAATGGAAAAAACAATTATGATTGGCCGTCAATTTGGTTATATCAATTGTCCTGATTCTTTTATTCTTACTCCAGATTTTATTAAAAATTATCGTCCTGAGGAACTTTTAATTCTATGTACAGGATCGCAAGGTGAACCAATGGCTGCTCTTTCTCGTATTGCTAATGGTTCACATAAATATTTGAATATTTTTCCAGGTGATACTGTAGTTTTTTCATCAAGTCCAATACCAGGTAATGCTTCAAGTGTTAATCGTACAATTAATATGCTTACAAGAAGTGGAGCCAATGTTTTAACAAATTCAGTTTTTACAAATCTTCATGCTTCAGGACATGCTGATAAAGAAGATTTAAAATTAATGCTTAAATTATTAAGACCTAACTATTTTATGCCTGTTCATGGTGAATATCGTATGTTAAAACTTCATGCAGAACTTGCTCATAGTGTCGGTGTAGATAAAAATAAAACATTTATTTTAGAAAATGGTGATACTTTACATTTAAATAATGGTAAAGTTCGCCAAGGAAGAAGAATAGAAACAGACTCTATTTTTGTTGATGGTAACGATATAAGCGGACTTTCAACAGCCGTTTTAAAAGACCGCCAAATATTAGCTGCTGATGGAATATGTGCTGTTGTAATTTCAATGAATTCACGAACAAATTTATTAGATTGTATGCCAAATATAATAAATCGTGGTTTTGTTTTCCGAAACACTAAAGATGAAACTAAAGAAGATTGTCAAAAATTAGTTAATGATGAATTAACTGAATTATTAAAGCATAAAACTACATTTTCTGAAATTAAAAATTTAGTACGTTCTACTGTGTCTACATTTATTTTTTCAACAACACATAGAAGTCCAATGGTAATTCCTGTTATTTTAAATCGTCGAGAAGAAACAAACGGAGTAGAAGAATGATTATTTTAGCTAGCAAATCTCCGAGAAGAATTGAATTAATGAATTCGCTTGGATTTGAATTTAAAATTGAAGTAAGTAAAATCGATGAATCTTCATTTCATTTTGATAATCCTTTTAAACTAAATCAAACCTTAGCTTTAGAAAAGGCCAAGGCTATTGTCAAAAAATATTCTAGTGATATTGTTATTGGTTCAGATACAATTGTAACCTTAAATAATGAAATATTAGGAAAGCCTAAAGATAAAAACGATGCTATGATGATGTTAAAAAAATTAAGTGGCAAAACCCATGAAGTTGTAACCTCTATTGCTATTATTAAAAATAAAGAAATTATCCAAGATACTTCAATATCAAAAGTAACATTTTATGAAATGTCAAAAAAAGAAATTGAAGATTATCTTAATACAAATGAACCATATGATAAAGCCGGTGGATATGCAATTCAAGGTAGTTTTGGAAAAAAATTTATAAAAAATATTGAAGGCGATTATTATGCGATCATGGGACTTCCTATCGCTAAAGTATATCATTACCTAAAAAATTTATTGTAGCAAAAAAATTTAAACCTCATATACTTAATTGAAAGTATAGGAGGTTTTTTTATGAAAAATACCAGTTTTAGTCCTTTATCTTCTTATTCTATTGACACTAATTTTAACTATCCATTTTACTATCCATATTTTAATAGCCCCATTCCTTATATTCCAAATAACATAGACTCAACTCATGATAGTGAGGAAAGATTAGTGCCATTTGTCGGTGGTGCTATTCTTGGTGGCCTTGCGGGAAATGCTTTATCACGTCCAAATTACGCATATGGATATGGACCATACACTTATAATTATATGACACCTTACTATCCATATTATCCAAATGGAACATATTATAGTTATGGTGGAGGCTATCTTCCATCTACATACAACAATTATTATTATCGCAATCAAACACCAAGAAATTTAAGATAAAAGAAAAAGTTCAAATTTATTTGAACTTTTTTCTTAAATATAAAATATAGTAAAAACTATTTATATGCTTTTAATTTTTCAACATAGTCTAATCTTTCCCATGTTAAATCTAAATCAAGACGTCCAAAATGTCCATGAGAACCAAGTTTTGCATAAATTGGTTTACGTAATTCTAAACGATTGATAATTCCATTAGGAGTTAAATCAAACAAATCTTTAATTGCTGTTAAAATAACATCTTTTTCAACATGTTCTGTATTAAAAGTTTCTACCATTATTGAAATAGGCTCTGCTTGTCCAATTGCATAAGATAATTGAATTTCACATTTATCTGCAAGCCCAGCAGCTACAATATTTTTAGCAATATGGCGTGCAGCATAAGCAGCACTCCTATCAACTTTAGTACAATCTTTTCCAGAAAATGCGCCTCCGCCATGACGTGCACTTCCACCATATGTATCTACAATTATTTTTCTACCGGTTAAACCTACATCTCCTTCAGGTCCACCAGTTACAAATCTACCAGTTGGATTAATTAATACTTTAAAATCATCATTTAATTTATATTCATAAGCAACAGGTTTCATAATATTATCGACAATATACTTTTTAAACTCTAGTTCATTAAAATCATCATCGTGTTGAATTGACATTAATATTGTATGAATTTTAGGATTTTTTTCATCTGTATAATCAATTGTAACTTGAGATTTCATATCTGGTCTAGCCCACTTAAATTCGCCAGTTTTACGTAATTTTGTAGCTCTTTCAATCAATCTATTTGCTAAAAAGATTGCCAATGGCATATAAGCTTCTGTTTCATTTGTAGCATAGCCAAACATAATTCCTTGATCGCCAGCACCACCAACATCAACACCCATTGAAATATCTAATGATTGTTTTTTAATAATAACTTTTATTTCACAAGTTTTAGCATCCATACCATATGCTAAATTTGTATAACCAATATCAGAAATTGTTTTACGAGCCACCGCTTCAAAATCAACTTTAGCTCTAGTTGTAATTTCTCCACCAATTATTAATAAATTAGTAGAAGCATAACATTCACATGCTACACGAGAATATGGATCTTGAGCTAAGCAAGCATCAAGTATAGCATCACTTACCATATCACATAATTTATCAGGATGTCCCATTGAAACAGATTCTGATGTAAATAAATGCAAATTTTTCATTACTACCACTCCACTCCTTTAAAAACAAAAAACTTCCCAAGAAGGAAGTAGTAATAATAATATTTACGACTTCTTCTTATTGTTCAGATAATGATATCTGCTGGGGATAAAGCACCTTTAATCCTTTTTTGATTGGGTTGCTACCACATTATCGATTCCCTCAATCTAGTGGTTCTTAATAAGAGATGTTTTTTGTTAATTCTTATTTGCCTTATTATTATACTCATCAATATTTTTATTGTCAACACTTAAATACATTTTTAATTCTTCCTTTTCTAATCCTGATATCTTACTCACCAAATCTTCTTCCATTCCCATTTCATAAAATATTTTTGCTAATTCTATTTGTCTTCTTTTCCTATTTTTCATTTATTACTCACCCAATAATATTATGGGAAAAAAATCAAAATTTAAACAAAAAAGTATCTAAATATCTTAGATACCTTTCATTGCTTTAGCTAATTGATCAGGACAAGAGGTTTGCTTAAACCCACATTTAATGCCTTCAAGAACTTTTGCTACCTGTTCCTTATCCATTCCTTCTACTAATGCAGCAATTCCTTTTAAATTGCCATTGCAACCACCAACAAAGATAACATTATGTACTTTGTTGTTTTCATCTAAATCAAAAGATATTTCTCTTGAACATGTTCCTTGTGTTTTATATTGAATATGTTTCATAATAAAATACCACCCTCCCTATCTATTTTATCAAATATTAATAAAGAAATAAAGTTACTTACTTAATACTTTTTCCTTAGCTTTCTTTTTCCACCAGCTTTTTTTCTTATCATGAGGAATAGAAAGCACAATTTCTTGTTCATCATTCGGTAAATCATCAACAAATTTTGATAAATCATCATCATTTAATTCTTCAAAAGAAATACTTTCATCTAACGCTTGATGAATTTCTTCCATCATTTTTATATAACTAGGATCTTGTTCAATAAATGCTTGTTTAGAATATATTTTATAAGTCTCCTCACCTGCAATAGAAATAATCATTAGAACAATCTTTTTTATAATTAGTGCAGTTGTTATCTTTGTAGCTATTTTTTTCATCCAAAAAAATGGATTTACAGCATTAATAATCATTGATCCTGTTTTGATTATTTTAGTTAATTTATATTTTTTTGCTTGCTGAATAACTTGGGTATTATTAACTTTTTTTGATGTATCCACTAAACTCATAATATAAGAAATTTTTAATTTTCTTATTATTTTTAAGCCTCTATATCCCAAAAGATTATCAACTCTATTAGTAATATATCTCATTAACATTATCGATTCATCAATCGTTAACTCCAATAAAGGCCTTTTAGAGTCTGGAAAAAATTTGGTAGCAATCGTATGAACAACACCGAAAATCGCATCTTTCATTGCATTATCCGCTAATTCTTTATTATCTGATTTACGTTGCGATAAATATTCTTCTTGATATTCATTAATAATTTCCTTAATATCAGTTTCTTTTATTTCATTTGCTAAATTAGACTCAATAATATATTTTTTTTCTTTTAAAGTTTTTAAAACTGAATAAAGATATAGTAATCCAAAAATTAATAATCCAAATAAAACACCAGACAAAAAAATGATAAGTGAGCCTAAATTAAATTCAATATCAAAAACTATCGATAAAATTATGTCATTCATCATTTATTTTCTTCCTCTCTCTTTTAATTTTACTTAGAGTCTATATTGGCAATTGCATTTCCTGCACAGTAACCAGTAGTAAAAGCAATTTGCAAATTATAGCCACCAGTTAATGCATCTATATCTACTAATTCACCTACTATATATAATCCTTCAATCAGTTTACTTTCCATCGTTCTTGGATTTATTTCTTTAACATCTACTCCACCACATGTTATAACTGCTCTATCAATACTATCTAATTTATTATATCTTAATGGGAAATTTTTTAAACATTTACAAATTATTTTTCTTTCTTGAACCGTAATTGCATTAATTAATTTTTCCCCACTTATATGCATTATATTAAAAAAAGGATTAACTAATTTATGAGGTAATAACTCTTTCATTATTTTCTTCAATGAAGCATTTTTATCCTTAGTGAATTCTTTAAGTAATCTTGCATCAATTTGTTCTTCATTTAAAGCAGGTTTTAAATCTATAAATAATTCAATCTCTCCTTGACATTTATTAATATAACTACTCATTTTTAGACTTATCGGTCCTTCTATTCCTTTATTATAAAAATCTAATTCGCCAAAAAAAGTATATGTTTTTGTTGAAGTTTTAGCAGTCAAATTGACATTTTTTAAATTTAAACCATCAATTTCTCTTAAAAACGCATCTTTACATTCAATTCTAACCAGTCCTGGAATAATTGGATTTATCTTATGTCCTAATTTATTTAAAAACATATATCCTTGGCCATTACTTCCTGTTGCAGGATAAGAACTTCCACCCATTGCTAATACTAATTTATCACAAGTTAATTGATTATAATTTGCTTGATTATACATTATTGATAAAATAAATTTTCCATCTTTATATTGAATATCCTTAACTTCATTTTTATATAAAATACGCACTTTATATTTTAAACACTCGTTAATTAAGCATTTTGTAATATCACTTGCTATATAACTTTTAGGATATACTCTATTTCCTCTTTCCACTACCAATGGTGTACCGTTTTTTTCAAAAAAATCCATTGTATCGCTTGGTTTAAATTTATTTAATGCCGAATAAAGAAATTTGGGATTTGTAACAATACTTTTTACAAAAGTGTTAATATCACAATTATTAGTTAAATTGCATCTTCCCTTACCAGTTATATATATTTTCTTTCCTGCTTTCTCATTTTTTTCTAAAACCCATACTTCGTTTCCACCTTTAGCTGCTTCAATTGCCGCCATTAAGCCACTAGCTCCTGCTCCAACAACAATAACTCTCACAAAGAATCCCTCTTTTCGTTTATTTATTTTATCACTTCTCTATTTATAAATAAAGATATAAAAAAGAAGTAGAATAGATTAATTTTTCTCTACTTCTTAAAAAAATATATCTTAGTCAGCCTCAGTTTTTCCACCAATAAATTCAGCAACAGCAGTATATACTACATTATTTTTAGAAATTGCTTTTCTTTGATCAGTCCACTTAGTAACAATAGCTGCATATGAATCATTTTTAACATCAACTGTGTAGGCATTAAAAATATTAAATAATCCCCATGTACTATTTCCTTTTACCTTGTATGACCATGTATTCCAGTGAATATCAAATTTATTTAAATAAGCTAAACACTTTCTCCACGATTCAATTTCAGAATGCATAGTAAATTCTCCCATTAAAATTGGAATGTTTAATTCAGCAGCAACAATGCGATCGATTTTATTCTTCATTTCTCCAAATTGAACTTCAACATTATTATAATCGCTCCATGTATATTGATGATATTGATACATGACATTTTCCCAATCTCTATTTTCAGGTCTAGGCAAATTTTCAACATCCCAACAAGATGACATTATAATAGTATGGTCAAAATCAATATTTCTTATCGCTTTATACAAGCGATCAAAAAAATCATATTCCCAACTAGTAGTAACATTTCCAGTCACACTTCCTGCGGGTTCATTTAAAATATCATAGGCAGCAATCACTGGATTATCTTTATATCTTTCAGCTAGAAATTCCCATAATTCTACTGTTTTATCTCTAAGTGCATCGCCTAAATCACCATAATACCACATTCTATCTCCTCTACCAGTATCTCCAGAATGATCTTGCCCATTTTGGCTACCTGGTGCACCATGTAAATCAAGAATAATATATATTCCTCTTTTTCCAGCTTCTTCGATATAATTATCAATTTTTGCCATCGAATCTTCCCTAACTGTGAATTTTAATGCTTTAAATTCTGCTGCAGTCAAATCTTTTTTAGCCATTACTGTATAATCAGTATCCCAAACATTCATATAAGTAATCGGAAGTCTAATACTATTTAATCCTAATTCAACGCAATTATCCCAATCTTCATCAGTCCAAAAGTTATCTTCATAAATTGAAAATAATTCATAAGCCTTATCTTTGCCAAATCTCTCAGTTAAAGTATTTAAAGCATCAAGTTGACATGAAGCATTTGTCAGTGTCATCCAATTTTCTTGCACGAACAAAGAACCGATATTTGTTCCTCTTAATTGAACTGGTTCACCAACACCCTTATTTTTCATCATTTTTGGTTTTCCATATAAATAACCAACGCTTAAGAAATCGTATTCTCCAATTGGTGTTATTTGTTTATTTGCTGAAGATTGGCTTATAGTATTTGATGTTTGATTAGAAGAACTAGTTAAACTATTAGTTGAATTTTTATTTACGCTATTATTAGAATTACATGCATTTAAAATCGGTAATAATAAAAGACTAGATAATAGAATAATAAAATTTTTTTTCATTTTTTAAATCCCCTATTTCATTGAATTTCGCTTTATAAATGTTGTAGGAATTCGTACCATTTTTTCTTTATATTCAGTATCATTCAACAACATATCAATTAATAAATTAGCAGCTGTTTCTCCAATTTTTTTAGTATCTTGCCTAATAGTTGAAATACTTGGCTTATAGTATCTAGCGTATTCAATATCATCGAAGCCAAACACTGAAACTTGTTCTGGTACTTTAATATTACTATCTTCAAGTGCTACAATAGCTCCCATGGCCAATAAATCAGAAACAGCAAAAATAACTTCTGGCAATTTATCGCATCTATCAATCATTTTTTTCATTGCGGTATATCCACTTTCAAAATCGTAACTTTCTGATTGAGTATACCATTCATCACGATATTCAAAGTTAAATTTTTGTTGATACTTAAAAAATGAAGTAAAGCGTTCAGTAAATGAATAAGCACTATATGGCCCCATCAACAATCCCACACTCTTTGCTCCCATTTCATGAGCATAAGCAAAAGCCTCTTTAACACCATTATTATTATCACTAATTACTGTTAGTACGTCATCAGTTACATAATCTGTAGACACAACCCTTAGTTCACTCTGAATGATATCATCTAAAAAATTATCTGATGATTTACCAGCGGCAATTAAGACACCGCTAATATTTCTATTGCGACAATAATCTAAATAGTTTGTCTTATAATCACCTATTTTTGAAACAATAAAAGTCATCTCAAAGCCTTTAGCTTCAATTGTTTTCTTAAAACTTTGAAGTACTGCTGAAAAGAATGGATGTTCTAATCCAATATCTAACTCTTCCGAATATAATACCCCAATTGTATTACTTACTTTAGCTTTTAAAGTTCTTGCATTTTGATTAGGAACATAACCAACTTTTCTAGCATATTCAATAATCATTTTTCTCTTTTCTTCACTAATTCCAGGATTATTATTAAGTGCTTTAGAAATAGTACTTGGTGCAAAATTTAATTCTCTAGCTAATTCATAAATCGTTTTTTTCATTTTGGATTTCCTCCTAAAACATATATACTTTATGTAATAAAGTATATCATATATTTAAAAATATTGGAAACTTTTTCCACATAATTTCTTATTTAAAGAAACATTTAAGAAATAAATCTTATAAATACTCTCGATTTTTATCTAAATCTATATATTTTTCCTCATTTTTTATTTTGTAATAACGAACATAATCGACTTCCATTGTAACAGGAAAAATAGAATCATCTATTCCTCTACTTCCACCCCATTCTCCACCTATGGCAATATTCATAATTAAGGAATATGGATGATCAAATGGCCATTCTTTGTATGTATCGTTTTCTTTTTTTAGAAGCGAATAAATTCTTATATCATCAACATAAATATCAATAAAATCTTTTGTCCATTCCAATGCATAGACATGGAATTTTTCACAAACATCTTTTACATAAACTCGACCACCTCTTTGAGTATTAAATCTATGATTGCATGTTTCGGTATGAAACCAGCAATTAATAAAATTTGAGTTATATCCAACATGTTCCATTAAATCAATTTCACCACATGCTGGCCATCTCATTGCTCTATTTTCAGGATGACCAATAAACCATAAGGCAGGCCAAGTTCCTCTTCCTTTAGGAATTTTAGCTTTTATTTCAATTCTTCCATATTTAAAATTATATTTATCCCTTGTGTTGATAAGACAAGATGTATATTCTTTATTTTGATATTTTTCTTTTTTTGCTATCAATACTAATTTGCTATCTTTAATATAATAATTATCATTTTTATAATACTGTAATTCTTTATTCGGAGAATCTCTTCTATCAATAACTGTCCATATTTTATCATTCAAAGTATTATCATCAAAATGATCTTCAAATATCAACTCTAATTCTCTACCCATTTTTTGTTTCCTTTCTTTTAAAAAGAGGCTTTAAAAGCCTCTTACTAATTAGTTTTCATTAATTGTAAATACTTCTAATGTATACATAGAATATGGATAATTACTACCTTTTTCTAAACATGTTATTTTAACATATTTCGCATTTATAATTGTTTCTAGATTGATATAATCATGTCTTTTTTCTTGAACAGGTGTTGTTCTATATTGACAAACTGTTTCCCAATTTATTCCATCACTTGAAACTTCAATATCATATTGAGCAGCATTTGCACCTTCCCAATAAACATGAAAACCATAAATAGTATATTCTTTATCTAATGTTATTGTAATAGTAGGAGCACTGCCATCATTAATATCATCTTTAGTTGCAATCCAACGTGAGCCATCATTTCCATCAATAACAGAATCTCCATTTCCTGAAGTTGCTTCAGCATTTGCGCCTAGTGATGATAAAGCAACATTTACTAAATCATATTTAACATTTTGTTCTATTGTGTAGAAAGAATTATCGGCAATTGTACTACCTAAGGCTTTAACTTTTACAGTATAATCAAACAACATTGTTAAATCGTTTTCCACAAATTTAAATTCAGTTGTAGTAGTTGTGTAAGTATTTCCATTAATAATTACTTCATATCCTATAGCATTTTCGACTATATCCCATTTAATACCATTATAATCTGCAATAACATTTGTTGGAGCATTTAATTTTGTTTCACTAATATTGACTGTAAATTCTAATGAAGATACTTTACTACGATTAATTGTAATTTTATTTGTTGTTTCGCCATTAGTATAACTAACAGCTTTAATTAAAACATTATATTCCCCATTTAAAAGTTCAGCTAAACCTAAATCTATTGTTGTATTTGTAACAATTATTTCATATTCAATCGTAGGAATTGACACAACATAATATAAGGCATTTTCAACTTCATCCCATGATAAATATAAAGTATCATTATCATATCTAATATTTTCTGGTCCAGCAAGATGATTTTCATTGACAATAATTGTTACTTCATTACTCCAAGCTGAAGGAGTTCCCCCATTATCTGCCATTGCTCTAATTTTTGCAGTATAAGTTCCAACAGGTAAATTTAAATCCTCAATATCAACTGAATAAGCAGTTCCTGAATCAATTTCATCATCATATGATGTATAATAAGCTCTAAAATCATCAAATCTTATTTCATATCCACGATTCCAATTTCCAGTTGTCCAATTTAATTTTCCCTCAGATACAGATAATGATGAAATCGGCAATATTTGTCCAGCACCATTTACAGAAGTAGTAAATTTTACAAAATTTGAACTTTGATGTGTTGTTCCATTTCCTACAAACTGAACTACAAAATCCATATCTTCTGCCGTTAATGATTCTGCAAGTCCATTTAATCTATAATTATATGTTCCTACTGAAATTGGAAGTTCTCGACGTAAAACACCATTTACATATACACGAACACTTGTAGCCCCTTCATACGCATTTGTATCCCATGAGAAAGAACTAACATTTTGAGTAATATAAGGATCTGCAACTTTTGGTAATTCAGAAATTGTTCCAAATTGAGTATTGCTTTCTCCCATTGCAATATAACCAACAATATCACCAGTTAATACATTAATTTTAACATTATATTTTGTATCTATTGGCATACCATAATCAGCATATACGAATTCATTTGTAGTAACAATAAATACTTTATCTAAATCAGTAAATGTAATTTCATATCCCGTTGCAATATCAATTGCATCCCATGTTGCCTTTTTAGAATCTAATTTAACATTTTTAATTTCTAAATATTTACTTAATAATTCATCTAATTTATTTTTTAATTCATCTGCATTATCTAATTCATTAAATATATTTTTTTGTGTTTCAGTTAAATTATCTAATTTAGTATTTACAGCATCAATGCGTGCTTTATCTTCCAATGTAGCATTACCAAATGTAGGTAATTCTTCGATTAAATTAGCAATATATGCAACAACAGCACCATCATCTGCTGCAACTTGATAATCAAAAGAAATTGTTGTAGAAGCATTTCCAACTTGAATTGTAGCAGTTAGAACAAGAGTCCATTGCTCAGGTTTAGCTGGAAGAGTAATAATTGTATCATTAATAACTACATCATCATCATTTGCTGACCATGAGATAATAGCATCATAATTTCCACTTATTAAAACTGATAAATTTTTATTATCGATTAATTCAGGCTTTATAAGGCTATCAGCAACTTTATTTACTCGTAGCAAATCATTTGCAATTATTTCATATACAAAATCAATACTATTTGTTATTGATCCTTTACTAATTGTAGCAGTTAATGTAAATGTTGTGCCATCAAGAAAAGCATCTTCAGAGACATTTAAAATATTATCCTCAATAGTTGCATAATCATTTTGTGAAATTGTCCATTCAATTGAAACATCATATTTATTATCTAAAGTAATTAAAGTAACTCGAGTATTGTTATAATCTATTTCAGGCTTAGCAAGTACACCTTTAACTAAATCAATCTTTTCTTGTTCAGTATAACCATAAACGATAGGCTTAAATTCAACCTTATGAATACCAGTCCCTTTATATTCATAAGTTGCCGTTAAGATAACAGTTGTATCATTAAGTGGTTTTGTAAATTTACCAGTTTCTGAAATTACACTTGTATTTTGAGAATGCCATGAAATTTCAATATTATATCCCTCTATTGAAGTAGGTAATGTAATATCACAATCCACAACGTTTGGAATATAGCCTTTAATTATTTCATCAATTTTTGCCATTGTTTCACCAATATTTTCTACACTTATTGAACTAGATGGCTTATTAGTAGAACTATTTATACTAGGTACAGAACTTGAATTTGGAATAGGTTTCGAATTATTTTCTCCACCACAAGCAGCAAGAACAAAACACATACTAGCAACTAGAAATTTTAAATGCTTATTCATATTATTCCTCCTAAAAAACGAAATCGTTTTCTCTAATTACAATTATAATATAGCATTTTTTGAAATCGCTTTCAATGATTTATCGTTTATTTTTTTATAAAAAATAGAAATATTTCTTAAAATAATTAATTTAAATGGAAATGTTTCCAAAATAAAAGAAGCAAGTTTCCTTACTTCTTTAAAAAATTTATTTAATATATGCAATTATTTGGTCATAATAACCATCACGAACTTTTTTAGCAATATCACCTTTAACAACATTGACAGTTGTTTTAACATTGTCTTTAATTAATTCATAATGAGAAATACAATTATCATTATAAACATTTTTCGCCTTATTTACTTTATAAGTAACTAATGTTTTTCCTAATAATTTAAAAGATACTTCACCATCTTTAGTGAAAAATGAACTGTGAATATGTGGATTAAGCGCCAATTTTAATTCATTATCTTCCATAATAAACATATGCTTTCCTACCATCATATACAACCAAATACTTAGCATTTCAGCAGTTGTTCCTGAAAGTCTAGCAACAAAACCTTGTCCGTGAGTTAGAGGATCAGGATTTGCACTTGAAGCTATAAATGAAGAATGTTCCATTGGAGATCTACCATAAACCGCAGGATTCATAAAACATACCAGATTAGTCTTCATCGCTTCATGGAATTCTTTATATAATCCAGCCTTTAATAAACCAAGTAAATACTTATATGTCATATGCATAAAATTTGATTCTCTTTCAAGCCATCCTTTAGTAAAGGCTCTAATTCTACCAATTTCTTGAGTTTCACCATCTAAATCTGCACTTGTTTTATATGTTTTAAGTTTTTCATCATAAATATCTGATTCTTTGATAAGCTTATACATTTCTTTAAGTTCTTGTTTATCTTTAACAACTTTTAAGGCTCTTGCAGGCCCTTCTAAGAATTTAGGCAATTCTCTAATTTTAAATTCTTTAACCTTGACTAAATTATATCCTTTATAACCTGTTTTAACATTACCATTTTCATCTTTGATTAACTCATAATCAGTAACATCATATGCAATAAAAGTAGGATAAATTCCATTTCCTAATTCTTTTGCTTTTTCAATTGCAGAATTTAATTTAAGTTGCATTTTCTTTAAAATATTAGCAAAAGAATCAGCAGAAATCTCAATTTCGCCAGTAGCACCTAAACGTAATTTTTCACGATAATCTTCTCTAGCACTACATACTTCATCCCAATATTTAAAATCATTGTTATATGTATCTAAAGCATTTTCAACTTTCTTGATAAATAATTGTAATTCATTTGTTATATATAATTTTCCATTTGGATATTTTTTTGTCATATCAACTAAGAAATTTACAATCTTTAATGTTTCAAATGTTTCACTTACACCAGAAGCAAACAATCCAGGTAAGCCATTCATAGCATCATTCCAACCTGGTTTTCCTGCTTCCATTTCAATACCAATTCCTTTATTATCTAATAATGCAAATTTGTTAAATGCCAAAGAAAATAATTTTGAATATAAGTTTGTATAAATAATTTCTTGATTATCATATTTCGCCCAGTTTGTAGTCCATTTATTAATATTAAATTTATTAATTTTTAAATCATCTTCATGATATAAAGAACCATATTGACGAATTTTTCCTGTTTTTGTTAAAACAGTCTTTGCACTTCGAGGTTGGACAAAAGCACAAGATTCATAATATTTATAATCTTTTTCTTCAAATAAAGCTCTTTCTTCTTCATCAGGATATACTGATAAAAAGTTATCAACTAAATCCATTAAATAAGAAAAATGATCGACCCAGAATCCTTCACCAAATGAAGCTTCAATATTTTGAACTGATTCTCCTAAAATTTGAGATAAATACTCGTCTTCAGTTAATTTAGTTTTAACACCATTGTTTTCAACTGTATTAACAATGCTACCTGGAGTAAAACTATTTGATAGCAATTTAGTCATTAGCTCATGATGACTAGCAAAACATGTATCTACAATTTTACTAACATCTGCATTATTTACTAAATTAAATGTTGTACCATTAATTCCTAATGGATTATAACCATCTTGTTGAATCAGTGAAACAAAATATTTTAAATTATAATCTTTTACTTTAGGACAAATCAAAGAATCACTTCTTCTATTTTGACAAATGTCACGGAAATTTCCATTACCTTGAGAATAATATTCCGGAGCAATTGAAAAGAAATTATAATCTCTCTCTAAATCTCCATGTCTTCTTGAATATAAATAATAAATATACTCTTTATCTTTTGCTTTAAAGGCAAAAGGATATCCTCCACGAAGTAAATTGTCTAAATATGTGTTCTTTAAATATTCATCAAAAATAGGGAATGCTGTATGTGTTTCAACATCGCTCATCATAATTTCAATTACATCTTTTGCTTCTTTTTCTTTTTGATTTACATATTCATGCGAACATAAATGAGGCAAAATTGCATTAAATGCTTCTAATGAATGGCAATTACCTATAATAGTATCAAGACGTTTAGTTTCACCAGATTTTAAACATAAAGTAACTGGGGTAAAACCACACAATACTTTATTTGTACAATATTGAGGTTCTGCTTTCAAAGCCTCAATACCTCCCTTTACAAATTTATCATTTATATTTGTATATGAATTATCATAGCCAAATACAACATATGGATCACAAATAGGTTTAATTAGTTTGTTGTCAACAAAAGACAAGTAAAAATTACCTTCATAAACTTCAGCAACTTCTTCAGAATCACCTGTTGATGCTCGTAATTTATAGAATGCACAATCATTTTCAAGATTGAATACTCCCATCCAAGAACGAAGTAAATTAGACATTACTTTAAATGAACCGTGTTCAGTTCCAGGAGTAAATATTTGTGAACATCCATCCAATAAATCAATTTTTAAATCACTATTCGAAATATTTGTTACTTCAACTTTTCTTACTAAGCCAACAATCGGCTCATTTGGAAGACCAAAATAAGTAACATCAACTCGAATACCAAGTTTTTTATTTTCTTCACTTATTCTGAATTTTTCTCTACTAATATACATTGTTCTTTTAGCAGAATCATTTTTTACACAAAATATTTCTTGTACTTTATTATTTATTTTTACAAAAGTTCTAAAACCAATTCTATTAATAACTTCATACGCAGTGTAAGCAGGGAAAAATTCAAGAATGGCACCATTTTTGTCTCTAACACCAAAACTACTCATTCCTTGGCCTCTATTTACATAAAAAGACCAACCTGGTACTCCTTTCTTACCAGCAATCGCTGGTAAAAAACTAGAAAATGTTTTTTGTTTATCAAAATTTTCAATTACAAATTCACCATTTGAAAAATAATAATCTTTTTTCACACTTAATTCCTCCTATAAAGCAGAAATTTCTTCTGCTTGGTATACACGAACATAATCAATTACAAATTTGGGACCGATTCCATTTTCATCAAAAATAGAATCATCAATTCCTTGGGCACCACCCCAATTACCACCCCACGCAAAATTAAGGATGATAAAGAATTCTTGATCAAATGGCCATGACTTATAATCTGGACAAGCCACATGGCTATTTGGATTATATGTATAATATGGATTACCATCAACATAATAAATTATTTTATCTGGCAACCATTCGGTAGTATATGTATGATATGTATCATATATATCGCTCAATTTTGTAGAGCCACCTTTTTGTAAACCATTCCCCCCATTGAAACTAGCTGTATGGATAGTTCCATGAATTACATTTTCACTATAGCCAACGGTTTCCATAAAATCAATTTCTCCAGTATCTGGCCAACTCTTTTTACCATAAACACCAGTGTTTGGCAATGCCCAAAAAGCCGGCCAAGTACCTTTTCCTCTAGGCATTTTAGCTCTTATTTCAAATTTACCATATTTATATTTGACTTTATTTCTAGTAATAAGTCTTGCAGAAGTATAACTTGAACCTTCATATTCTTCTTTTCTTAATGTAATAGTCAAATTTCCATCTTCGACTTTAGCATTTTCTTCTCTATTTGTATAATATTGAAGTTCGTTATTTCCCCAACCCCAACTACCAGTACCAATCTCCGGTGTCCAATAATCACTTGTAGGAAATCCTTCATAATCAAATTCATCAGACCATACTAATTCATAATTCAAAGTATCATAATTATAATTAAAATTATTAGCTTTACAAGCACTTGTTCCCTTACCAATAATTACAAAATAATAACCAGTTGCAGTCAAGCCACCACTATCTTCAACTGTAAATGTAACTTTATATTTATTATCAATATTTAAGGGGATTGAATCTACATAATTTTTATTATCATAATCATAAATAGTATATGTAATTTTATCAGTTAAATTTCCATCTTCAGTATCATAAGCAGTAACATTTAACATAACATTATATGTTCCTGAAGATTTAGACGGCATTCTATCAAATAGACCACTTAGTTGTGGAGCCGTATTATTTTCATTATTACTTGAAGATGTTCCATTTCCTTGACATCCAACAACAGAACAACTTAGCACAAATAACAATCCTAATATTTTTATTTTACGATTCATATAATATTCAAACCTTTCTATTGTCCAGTTAATCCTGTTTGCTCGATACCTTCAACGAATTGTTTTTGAAGAACTGCATATAAAATTAACAATGGAATAATTGAGATTAAAGTTCCCGCCATTCTTTTTGCTTCGTTAACCATCTCTTTGTTTCCTTTATCAACACCACCAAGCAATGTATCAATGGCATTTAATTGATTTGGCAAAATTTGTAAGCCACCAGCTAAATAATATTGAGTTCCTAAAGTATCATTCCAATTCCAGACAAATGAAAACAAAAAGACAGTAATAATGATTGGAATTGATAATTTAAAGATTACATGATAGAAAGTTTGGAAAGATGTCGCACCATCCATAATTGATGCTTCATCTAAGTCATAAGGAATTTGTTTAAAGAAACTATAACAAATTAAGATTAAAATAGTTGAATAAACACCTTGTCCAAATAATGCTAATAATATTTGTGGAAGCACTGTTCCAATCAATTTAATTCCAAGTTTATCATAAATAGTTGTAAAAATCATTCGACGAGGAATAATTAACATTGGTGCCGGAATAATAAAGGCAGCAATTAATAACCCCCACCAAAACTTTGCCCCCTTAATTTTATATCTTGCTAAGGCATATCCAGCTAAAGCAGATATAATTGTTTGGATAAAAGCAAGTAAAAATGAGAACCAAACTGAATTAAGCAATGATGTTAAATAATCTAATGCAAGATAAGCTGCTTTATAATTAACAAATTGCCATTTCTTTGGTAATACTATTACTTCCGGATCAACTAAATCAGAACTTGATTGAAATGATGTGAAAAACATATCTAAAATCGGTTCTAAAAATACAAATGCAATAACAATTAACAATGCATAATAGACAAGCATTGGTAAAAATCCATCACGTAATCCATTACCAAATAAAAAATTCTTAATCTTTACCCAATTTATTTTCTTAAATTTTTCATATAATGCAACACCAGCATTTTTAATTTTAGTAACTAAATTTTTCATTTTAATTACCCCCCTTAGAAACATCATCATGTTGCTTCTTAAATTTTTTATTTTCACGTTCTAATTTTTTTCTACGAAGTTCAACTTCCTCTTCATGATCAAGTTGAGCCCTTCTTAAAGCTTTCATTTGGCGTCTTTGTGAAGCTTGTACACTTCTTAATTTTTTATTTCTTGCTTCAGATTCTTTTCTACCCATATTTTGAGTATAAGTAATTACCTCTTTAACTTTCTTTTGTCTAGGAAGTAAAATCAAAGCAAATAAACCAATCATTAATAAAATAAAGATTGTCATAATAAAGGCCATTGCTGCAGCTAAACCTTCTTGATTTATTGTAGTAATCATATTGTTCATAATTGTATATAATTGACTAGTTGGCAAAGTAGCAACTTGTACAATTGAAAATACAGCAATAATCATAGCAGTAGAACGCACATTAGGAATAGTTATTTTCCATAAACATTGCCATGAAGTTGCTCCATCAATTTGAGCAGCAGCATACAAATCTTTACTAATCTTTTGCAATGCATTAATAAATAAAACAATAGGAATACCTGTAAGCCACAAAATTACGACAAACTCATCAAATATTGATTGAACTGCATTAGCAAGTGGCATACTATAGGAAGAAATAATTCTAAAAAGAAATGAAGTTTGCTCAGGGCCTTCAATAATATTTCCTGTTGTTCCTGTAGTAGTTGATTCAAATAACATAGTTATTAATGCACCAGACATAATAATAACAGGCATAAAATAAATAGTTCTAAAGAATCCTCTACCTTTAATATTTTTATTTAATATTATTGCTAAGATAAAAGAGATAACTAAGATAATCGGAACATAAATAATTTCCGTTTTCATAAAATCTCCAATTGCTGTTAAAAATGAAACATTTTGTGTCAATGCATTAACAAAATTCTTTAAACCATTAAAAGTAAAATGATAGCCATGCACATCATGTTTAACAGTTGAGAAACTCATAATGACAGCAATAATAAAAGGTATAAATGTTAAAAATACAGCACCTATAATCCATGGAGAAAGGAAAGAATATCCTAAAATATTCTTTCTTTTAGCATTTTCATTTTTAAATTTATATTTTTTTGTTTTTTCTCCCATATTATAACACCTCGAATCCTTGAGCTGAAACTTTTGTTTCACCATAAGTAAGAGGTGAATCACTATAGTTTATTACAATTTTCTTTCCATTACTATATTCATTTACAATTAAACCATTTTCTAATTTTGTACGATTAATCCAATCTGCATTAATTACTTTTCCTAAAGCACTATCAACTTGTGTATAAATATTCTTAATCATCTCTTTATATAATGAATATTCAGTTGAATAATAATTTGAACTATTAGTATATGATAAATAATGCGAAGATTCTTGGCTTAAAACAAATGAAGGATAAACATTAAAATCTATCATTTTTAAAATACTTTCTTGATCATAGAAACTAAAATTACTATATGGTGCATATAGTTCCATACAACCATTTAAAACTAATTGTAGTAGTGGGATTTCTGTTTCTTCAATTAAATGTTGACTATTAAATACCGGAATATTGAAATATCTATCAACATATTTCCATAAATATTTATTTGGTTGTTCAGCATTTACCATACCTTTTCCATCTAAATATTTAAAAGCATTTTCAATATTTTCCATTGCTTTTTCTCTAGTGCCTTTATTATTTGATAAAACACGATTTGAAATACCAGTTACAGTCATTGAATTAATATTAGTTTTTTTACTTAATTCCTTATTTTGTGACTTAACCCATTTTAGTGAAGCATCACTTCTTGCATAACCAAATTCATTAATAAAGTAATGATTAAATGAAGTATATTCAATATATTTTCCATTATAATGTTTTGTTGCATTACCACTGAAACTTATTTGACTTTCATTAATTAAGAAATAATCTTGGGAGAATGAAACATCAACATTTTGTTTTTCCATACTTGAAATTAATGATTTATATTCACTAGCAGTTCCTATTTTACTTGTAAAATCTGCTTTATCAGGTCGTCCCAAAGTAATTCCTCCACTTTGCCAACCTAAAAGAGAAGTAACAATGTTGTCAATTCCATTATTTAAAGAATCGTTTAAAATTGCTTTTACATCATTTGCTGTTGTTACAACAGCATCACTTGTCCCAAGAACACTTTCTTCAGCATCAGCCATAATGAAGTCTAAACGAGTAATAATATGCTCATTTTCAAAATTTTTCTTTGTTAATTGTTTTTCTTCATTTATTAAATAATCACGATAAGCCTTAGCAACACCAACATAGTTAGCATTATCTCCTTCTAAAAAATCATAACGCATACCAATATCATAATCAAATGGATTATCATTTAATACCGGTGCACTAGATGTGCCATCTTGAGAATAGTATTCAGTATAATCAAAATTTGTTCTAAATGTTGCATATGCATAAATATAACTATCATTATCCGCGTTATCCGGACTAACATTAATAGCCATATGTTGTTCACCTTTAGTTGCATAAGCTACAACAGCTTTTTGTGAATTAGTTGCAGTTTCATTATGAACAACACCAAACATTGGCATTGATGCATCTTTCAAAGGAACCGTTGTTCTTCCTGATTCTGGACTATAATGTTGTTTATTTGTAGTATAATTTTGACCATATACATATGACTTATATACGCCAAGAGTTACATTACTATCTACAAATGGAATAATTGCACCTGAACCATCAGGAACAATTATATATCCTTTAGCCATTTCTTTACTTATTTTTGTCTTAGTATCATAATCACCATTTTCAACAAATGTCTTAATTGTTTCTCCAGTTTCCGGATCAGTTGAATCTGATTCAACTTTTTTTGAAACAAATGGGCTACCTTCTCCACCTGTTGCGCCAATAAATGGGGCTATTGTTATATCTATTAATCTGTTTTTATCTGCACCAGTAATTTCTTCGTGACGAAGTTCAAATTCAATGCCTTTTTCATCAAAATAAATATGAACAGAAAGATTAATATCAGCCCATACTCCAATTTGAAAATCTAAACGATAGTGAGTATCACTATTATCGATTTTCATTAAAGTAGACTTACCATATTTTGGATTTTCATGAGCACTTGAAACTTTAAATAAATTAGTCATTGCTTTATCATCTTTTTTATAAATATATGCAGTAACTAAAGAATTGATTATTGAGTTTCCTGTTGTATCTTCATATAAATCACAAACATAATTTGGATCAGCATTCATTGCCTTTCGACATGCATCTCTTGCTTCTCTTTTTGTTTGATAAGGAACATCAGCTCCTGTTTTCCATAATATTTCTTTTGAATTAACATCTTGAATTTGAATAATATCTAATGATTCTTTATATGAATATATATATTTACTATTACGATATAATTCAACATATGTATCTTCATCCTTTGAAGATATGGCAGTTTTGGCAATTTCTTTTGTTGAGTTGTTATTTGCTTCTTCATTTCCAGCAATATTAATCAATGAAGATAAAGGAAGCAAAAATACAATTAGTGCTAAATACTTAATTTTTTTAACTAATGACATTTCTAATCGCCTCCTTAAACAACGAACCAACATAATCAATCAAATCACCAGCAAGCATTGTAATTATTAATATTACTAATAAAATTATCAACATAAATCCGATAGTAATAATAATACTCTTTATTGTTTGCCAGAAAGTATAATTATGAATATTTTCAATACCCATAAAAATCATAAATCCTGTTAACCCAATTCCAGCATATTGAATTACTTGTAATAAAAAAACATCATCATATGTCAAGAAATGAGATAATATTGTAACAACAATCATTGAAATCATCCATGGAACAAGTGAATATCCAATCGTACGATAAATTGAAATCATTGTTCCTTCACCATCTTGAATAGAGGTTACCATATAATTACAATATATAAATAAACCAATAATGCCAACATATCCAGCAGTTAAAGCAATAAAGTCAACTTCAAAGGCTTCGACATATTGATAGATAAATCCTTTACCTATTGTATACCATAAGAAAACTGCAAATGTAATAATATATAAAACTGTTGCCGCTAAAGTTGAACCTCTTTTTCCAGCCCTTAAATCATAAAAACTATCAGTTGGTTTCACTAATAATTGGTAAGTAAATTTTAAATCTTTAACCAGTTTAACATTATCTACCTTATTTTTAGCATTAACAGCCACAGCTAAGCAATTAGTTCTCTTATGAACTTTCTTTAATATTACAATAGCAATGATTGCAATAAATAAAATCACTAATGCTGTAACTAAGTTATTTTGAATCCAAATATTACGAACTTCCCAATAAGCTTTTGAATATGATTGTCTATTTCTCGCAATTTCCAAATGGTACATTGCACTTTCATAATCTTCATTATATAAGTAATTTAAACCAATGTTATTATGAGCAAGTGAAGACATTTGATTCAATTCAATTACTTCTTCCCATAATGCAATTGATTCATCATAATGACCTAAATCATATTCAGCAAGTGCTGCATAGATTTTTTTAGAGTAATCAGTAGGTGTAAAAGTGTGAACTGCAGCTTTTTCACTATCTAAACACCATATTTTTCCATTATTATCAACAGCAATAGAAACTAATGAAGAGAACAATCCATCAATATCTTGAGTACTATCAGGTGTTTTACCACCAAACACACATAAAAATTCACCATCATTAGTGTAAATATAAATATATCCATCATTACTTGCAGCATAAACAATACCTTGAGAATCAACATAAATATCAACTGGTGAGTTTGAAGAAACTAGATCATACTTTGTAAATTGATTTACTCCTGCAGTATTGTGTTTTTGAATAAAAGCATAAGGTTTTGAATAATTTGTTGTAGTGTATAATAAACCATCTTTATCAGTAAATAAATTACTAAATAAAGGTGCTTGAATTGCTAAACCTAAATTTTCTTTTTGTTCTGTTGTAAATAGAATATCGTAAATATAATCCATAATTCCTTTAGTAACTTTGTTTGTTGCAAAATAGCCAAGGAATGAACCTTTCTTATCTAATTGAATTACACCATCGCCAATTCCATCTGCGATAACATAAACATTTCCATTAATGTCGGCAGAAACTTTAGAAGGTTCAAAATCACGATCTCTAAATAAAGTGCTTGTTGGTTTTCCAAAAGCTGTATAATACTCAAATTTAGATGATGAATCATTATATTGATAAATATATACATTTCTTGCTTCAGAATCCGCAATATAAAGCAAACGATTATTTAATTCGTTATTATATGTTATAAATACACCTCTAGGATTTTTTATATTTTCTCCTTCAATTGTATATAACAAATTCATATTATCATCAAAAACACGAACAGCACCCAAAGTATTTTTATCTAATTTTGAATCTGCAATATAAATAATATTGTCTTCATCAATAAAAATATCGTTTGGTTTATTTAGTCCAATATCTGTTAATGTTTTATTTGGTAAATAAGCATCTTGAGTTCTAATTAAACCATGTCCTCTTGCATCAAGAGAATATGTATATGATGTTGCATTTCCACTCATTTCTACTACCATAATATCTTTATTTTTTGGGGCCATTGCGAAACAAGTGAATAAAATAAGGACAACCGCAACAAATCCTTTTAATTTCATTTTCATATTATTTAATACCTGAATGAGCCATAGTATTCATAACTTTACTTTGCATGAAAATAAAGATAATTAAATTTGGCACAAAGATAATAACAGACGCTGCAGCTTGCATACCGACCCCAATAATGCTATTTCCTGTAGTCGTCATTGTTAATGTATTTAAGTAATAAGCAAATGTTTTTAGCGATTCTTCTTGAATGTATAAAGAAGAAGTTGAAGTATTATTCCAAACGCTTTGGAATGTTAAAATACCTACCGTTGCAATCGCAGGTTTAATAATAGGAACAATTATCTTCCAGACAGTTTGGAAATCATTTGCACCATCTAACTTAGCTGATTCAATTAATTCATCTGGTGTTTGGTCCATAAATTGCTTAACTAAGAATAAACCAACTGGCATTGCAACAAGTGGAATTATATTTGCCCAGAAACTATTAATTAATCCAATTTTACTAATAATAAAATAAGACGGAATTGAAAGAGCAGTACCAACAAACATAAGTGCAGTTTGATTTATAGAAACTAATTTACCACAAAATTTAAAATGCTTTTTTGATAAAGCATATGCTGCGAGCACTGTAATAACCCAGTTAATTAAAACCGTTAATACGGTAACGACAATTGAATTAAATAAATATCTAGACATTGGAATAAAGGTTGTTGAACCAGCCTTAAATAATCTTTTAAAATTATCTAATGTTGGATTTTGAACTAAAAACTTTGGTGGGAATGCAAATAATTCATCTAAAGGTTTTAGTGAGTGACAAAAAGTATATATTAAAGGTAAAATCATAAATGCTGCAATTGGAAGCAAGATTATATAAAATTTAATTTGGGATTTTGAAAACTTTTTAGGGTTTATTGTGGATCCACTTAATTTTGCCATATACTACACCTCCTAATCCTTTTCACCAAATAGTTTATATGCAATTTTAGTAAAAATCATAATAATTGCTAATAAAACTACTGATAATGCTGCTGCATAACCCATTTCATAACGTGCATAACCATAATCATCAATATGGTTAATAATCAATTGTGCTGAATATTCAGGAGTTGGGTTTACTCCAGAAAGAGCAACACCTATACCTCCATTATTAAATGCACTGACAATTGCCATAACTGCTCCAAATAGCATTTGTGGTTTCATGTTCGGAATTGTTACATACATAATTTCTTGAAATCTATTTTTTACGCCATCTATATGAGCTGCTTCATATTGTTCAGCATCAATATTAAGCATACCAGCTAATGTACTTAAAAAACCAACTCCCATTGAACTCCATAGAGCAACAACAATAACAATGGTCATTAAATACTTTGGATCTTGTAAAAATTGAATTGGCGTATCTATTAATCCTAATTGCAATAAGATTGAATTTATATAACCACTTTGGTCACCTGAGAATAGTGTTTTCCAAATTACAGCCATAAATACACCACCAAGCATACTTGGCAAATATAATATTAAAGCTAAAACTGTTCTAGGTTTATGTGGTAATTGAGCAAGCATCCATGCCAACATAAATGAAATTATATAACCACCAGGGCCAGTAATAATTGCATATTTAAATGTATTTGGCAATACATACTTTAAAAATATTTCATCTTGAGTTAATAAATAAATATAATTATCTAATCCACTAAATTTTGGACTTTCAATAACGTTAAAAGAGGTAAATGAAAGACCGATTGCCACAGCAACTGGAATAGCAATGAATATACAGAAAAGTAATGCATAAGGTAATAGCATAATAATGGTAGCACCCAAATCGCTAAATGTCATTCTTTTTAAGCGATTCCAAGCTGTATTTATGTAGCCACCTACACTCTTTCTTTCTTTAATTTCTTTTATTTTCTTTTCTTTCATAACTAATTACCTTTATTTTGGGCAATCATTTTTTCCACCCAATCTCTTTCTCTAATTGTATAACCATCTGTATAACCAAATTCTTCTAATTTTCTTGTTATTTCTCTATTTATTGAAATAACTGCAGTATCAATTGATCCCCTAACAGGTTCGTTGCTTAATACAACTTGTGTCCAAATATTACTTAGTCCTCTTTCTAACATATATTGTCCTGGAGTTCTAGGAATATCGATAATATATTCAAGAGAATTTAAAATAACTTGTTTATCTTTTGAATCAATTGGCGCATTGGCAACTGCTTCTAGATTACAGCTTAACCATAAATATTCAGGTCCATATGTAGATTGCAAAGTATAACCAAATTCTGTTTGAACTTCAGTTGAAGTCCACCATTTTAAGAAATCCCAACATCTTTCAGCTTTGTTAGTATCAGCAAATATCATCGATGCAGAACCATTACTGATATATGTTCTATTTATTGAACCATCATCTTGTTCTGTTCCAAGAGGCAAAGTAATTTGCCATTTACCATTTAATTCTGGAGCTGCATTTTTCATCATCAAGTAATCAGAGAATGAAGCAGTTCCAATTGGTTGAGTTCCATTTCTAAATGAATTATAGAAACTTTGAACTTGCGTTGATAAAGAATATTTTGTAAATAATTCTGTTAATTGAGTTATTCCCTTAACAGCTGCTTCTGAATTAATAGCAGTAGCAGTTCCATTTGCATTATATAATTGTCCACCATTTTGATAAATCAATGGTGCAGTTTGATAGAACCACTTAGTTGCATTTGTAGCACTAATTTGCATATAGTAATTCATTCCATATCTTTGTAATGTAGGAAGAATACCAATCATTTCAGTATAAGTATTTGGAACATCAATATCAAATGAATTAAAAATATCTTCACGATACATCATAACATTAAAATCAAGTGTTTCAGGTAATCCGTAAACTTTATCATTTAAAATATATGATACTAAAGTTCCTGGAGCAAAATGGTTATCACTCATAACTTGCCAAAAATCTTCAAATTGAGTCATATCATATGCTGCATTTCTAACTGCAAAATCGAATGGCATATGTGAACCAAGTCCCATAGCCATATCTGGTGTTTCGCCAGCAGCATTTGCCAATAATAATTTTGAAGCATCAGGCATAATTGCTAATTTTACTTTGGTTTCCGTAGTATTAAATTCACGATCAATCATATTTTGCATAATATCAATGTAGGTCATTGGTCTATTTACCCAAATTGTTAAAACATTAGGATCTTCATCATCCAATGATTGTTTATACTTATCAGAAAAGAATGAATCCAGTAAGATTGTTGCATCAGCACCTAAAGTAACAAAAACATTTTTAGTTGCTCTTGGCAATTTAGTTTTTCCATAAACATACATCATATCTAAAGATATTGCTTGTCCAGAAAATGAAGAAATACTTTCACCAACAAGAGCGTTTATAGAACTTGTACCACTATATAAATTTTCTAAATATAGAGGCAATTCATCAGGCTCTTCCATTAATTCTTCCAAAGTAGCAATTGCTTTTTGCACATATGAAAGTAATGAAGAATCAGCACCTTTTTCAGAATAAATTTTTCCTCTTGTAATTATTGCTTTCATTAAAGTATCATAAGCTTTTAAATATTATGAAGTTTCCGGAATATATTTTGTCAATTTCCAATCTTTATCCATATCAATATCATTTCCAGTAACTTTTAAAATTTCCAAGGCAAAATAATTTATATGATCAACAATTAATTGCAAATCGTTAATTAATGATGCCATATTTTCCATTTCAGCACGTAAAGTAATTTCATGTTTTCCAGCACTTAAATATACATAATATGGATTGCCATCATCATCTTGTAAATGGGTATTGCTCCATGTATTTCCAGTATGTGGGAATGAATAATTTTGTAACTCAGCAAATGGAATAACTCCATCTATATAGACACTTCTAAAAGCATCATATTCATTTTTATCGTTAATATAATGGAATCCCAATTGATAATATCCGGCAACTTCTACCTCTACTTCATATGTTATACTTTGTCCGGCTTTTTGCCATGATGTTCCAGAAATTACATTTAATTTTTTAATATCAGTTGAATATGGAGTAACATTTGGAGTTGACTCACTTTCTAATCTTACGTATGAAGAATTTTTTTCTATATATTCTGTTGCATTAATTTTGTAAAGAGATTTTTGTAAACTTTGTTCGCCATATTTTGCTTTTATTTCATTTTGATAATTAGCATAGGAAACAATTTTTTGTGGGGACTTTGCTTTTAATTGTCCTAACGCTAAAACACCACTGCTCGAAATAGAATTAATTGTTATTTTATTTTCACCATTTTCTAAATAAAAAAGTAAAGGAGTAGATGATTTATATTGATTGTCATACATTTGTAATGACATCCATTCATCTATTCTAACACTTGATGGAATAGTCTCATCGCCATAAGAATCTAAAGGAAAATCTTTTGTTGAATCTTGCCAGTATAAAGGAACATCAATTGTAGATGCTTCACTATATTGATATTTATCATTAATTTCAATTCCTATTGTTTGATTGGTTAAAACATTATCTCCTACAACTCGATAATCAACTTCAATCTCATATAATCCTGATGTTGGAATATCAACTAAATAGTCAACACTTTCACCATATTCAATAGTATAGATATTTCCATTAGAATAGCCATAATTATTGTTCTCTTGATTAGTTTTTGAAGACATTGAAGCTATTTCACTATCCTTCAATGAATAATTAATATCTTTTTCACCTAAAAAATCAACATATGTTGTTTCGTGTTTAAAACTACTCGTTTCAATAGATTTAACCAGTAAATCATATGCATTTTTTCTTTCTTCTTCATTTATATTAAAATCAGGAGCAGAACCACTATTTGCTATTACTACTACTCCAACGGATAATAGTGCAATTAAGGTAACAATCGACACTACTCTTTTTGTTTTTCTTCTCATAATTAACCCCACCTTAATTAATTGTAAAGACTGCATAAGAGTAGGACAAAAAATGTCCTACTCTATGTATCTTTTATTTAAAATATTAATTAGAAATCAGACTCATTAAAGCCATAATAAGTAATCAATGATTGACGAATTAAACCAAATGCTTGCTCATAACGACCATTAATTACATCATTATATTCGCTTAAGAACGCTGTATATGTGCTATACCAGTTCGGACTATCAATTGTAACACCTACAACATCTTCAACACCAAAGTTATCAATTTCATGTAAAATAGAAACTGTTTCTCCACCATCGTTCATATATTCTCTAGGGAATGCCTTATCTGAAACACCATAAATTTTTCCTTCTCCCCAAAGTCTAACAACTTCAGCAAATCCAGGGAATTTTTCAGCATCTGCAAATTCCATATGTCCAGGAGTAGATAACCAAATTTCCATTTGTTTATCATAATCATCACCCTTTGAAATTAAAGGGAAAGATTGAGGAGTTGCATATGCATAAACATAATTACCATCATCATCTAATGTATCGGAATATTGTTGTTTACTTGCAGCTTCCCATGCATCTGTACTTGTTAGCCAGAAAGCAGTGAATGTATAGGCAATATCCATCTTCTTTAATTCAGCTTCACTACATGTATTGTTACCATCATCAGCACAATAGTTATAAATAGAAATTGGATCTAAAACTACACCAACATGATTATCAACAATAACATCACCATTTGAATTTGTTAAAGCTGGACGAGGATAATAATCCCAATCATCTGATAATACTTCACTAGCTCCGCCTTCAGTATTTCCATAAACAAACATCCAAGGATGTTGATCAAGAGTTAGTAAACCACCTTTTGAGAAATAATAATACTCATAATTGCCAAGTCTTGAAGTATAGTCTATAATTCCAGGATCAGTCCAATCTCCAGTAGCATTTTTAAAACTATATTGAGCTTGTTCAACAAGATTTGGAAGTGCTTGTTTAAAATCATCAGTAGCAAAATTTACATATGTTTCGCCACCTTCAAAATTTTGAAGTTGTGTTTCAATATATGCACCTTTTAGCATTGTCATACTAGCATCTAAGCTTCCATAATAAGAATAATCTACTTTATGTGAAACAAAGTCTGTGTAATCATCCCATGTCCAGTCAACATCTGGAGAAGCAATTTTTTGAGCTGTCGCTAATTCTCTATTTACATAAACTCCCCAAGGAATAGCATATTGAGGAAGCGCACCTTGGAATCCATAAAAATTACACATAGAAAGTAATGATGGATTTAATTTCTTATATGCAGCATCATCTTTATATCTTGATAGATCTGCGATAATGCCTTGTTGCATATCATCATAAACATTTTTAGATAAGAAAATATCAGGATACGCTCCATTTGCAGCCTTATAATTTTCTAATTCAGCGCTCCAATCTTCCGGATCATCAGCTTTACTTGCTAAATTAATTTTAATATTTGGATATGTTTTATTAAATTCTTTAGCAATAGCATAAATCATTGCAGTATTAAATCCTGAAATTTCATTTGGTGCCCATTCAGCATGACCAATATCTTTATGAGTTTGACCATCGCCAGCCCAAACCATAACAGTAATATCTCCACTTGTATTTTTATCAATTAAATCAGTTACTTGACCATTACCACCAGAAGCTGTATTACTTGACTTATTTGGTTTTGAAGTATTACTGCCACCACACGCTGCAACTGACGTTAATAAAACTAATGAAGCAAGTAGAGTACTAAATTTATTAAATTTTTTCATTATTTTGCCTCCTATTTTACTAATTATCAATTCAAAGGTAACAACACTAAAGTTGTTACCTTTATTTTTATTATTAATTTTGAACTAATTTAACATCCTTAATATAGAAAGTAATATCATCTGCTAATAAACCAAGTTCAATTGTTACCTTATTAACGCTATCGATTTCAGCAGCATTAATATTCAATGTAATAGTTTGGAAATCATTAGATGCAGATATTTCTGTTTCAGCATATGAAGTATAAGGATTTTGATTTTGAATAAAGGCAACCTTCATAGCGATACTTGTTTTAATTTTGAATGTTAATGTATAAGAAAGTCCACCAATACATGGTAAATTATTCATATTTATTTGGTTAACATATGATTGTTCCCCTTTTCCTAAAGTATGAATTTTTACAGAGCCGTCTGTTTCATCGCTAAATGATTGTGTAATCCATGTTTCACACCATGAATCTTCTTTAAATTTAGCAGCATTATATGTTGGTAATAAGTTTGAACCAGCAGCAACAACAGTAATTGTACGTGAATCAGTAGTCTTATTTCCAGCAGCATCTTTTACTTCATAATTAACAGTATATGTTCCTGCTTTTGAAACATCTAATGTTGTAATTTCATTTCCATTATATGTTGCCTTAATATTAGCAGTTACATCACCATCAATATTATCACTAGCTGTTATTCCATGTAAAACGTTAAACTTTGTTGAAGATTCAGAAATTTTAATATTATTCATTCCACTAAATGAAGGTGCAGTTTCATCGACAACAGTGCCATCAAAAACGCCAACATAAACATCTGTAAACCATAAAGTTGTCATTACATCTGCAGTTGGAGCAACTTTACCCATACTAAACAAGATTGAGCAACCATCTAATGTTGCATGAGTTGCAGTAAATGTATATTCAAATTCTTGCCAAGTAGAAGTAACTTCTGCAGTATAGATTTGTTGATCAGAAGTAAATCCTTCATACCAAGGAGATGCAGGCATTAATTGACCAATAGAAACTTCGACGTATTTTGTAGTTAATGCTTTTGCTTTAAATGATACTTTATAATTTTGGCCACCAGTCATAGTAAAGCGCATATCTTCGCCACTGCCATTAGTTGCGTATGTTGCTGAGTTTAACCTTGGAGAAGATGCATTTGTCCAGTTTAATCCAGTCATAACAACTTTAGCAGCATTTTTGTTTTCTCCCATTACATCAGTTTTTTCAACTGAGAATTCGCCAGTACCACCTTCATGAGTAGCTAATTCCCAATCTTTTGTTCCTAGTTCAAAATTTGCATTTGAAACTAGATTTCCAGCAGTAACAGTAGCTTCTATGATTTCAACATTTCTAGTAGCAGTTTCAGTTATTTCAACTCCACCAGTTTTAAAAGTTACTGAATAATCAATTTTACAAGTACGAATTTCACTTGTATCAAGTAATTTTCCATTCAATGTACAATTAGATGTAGCGGTAGTTCTTGTCTTTAATTCAATACCAGTAGAAGTTAAAACACTAACTCCATCAAATACATTATAAGAGCTATGTTGTACAGCTTCACTTTCAACGCCAGAGAAATCATAAGCAATTGTTACTCCAGGGTTAACATTAGTAGATTGTGAAGTACTTGGTGTGATAGACGGTGTTGATGTGCTTGATGAATTTGAAGTGGGTTTTGATGTATTATTTCCACCACAAGCAGCAAGAGCACATAACATCAATGTGGCAAGACTTGCCGTAAATATTTTTTTCATTTTATTATTTTCCTCCCTTTGTAAGAAATCGATTTCGATATAATTGAATAAAAAAATACGCTACTTAATATTTTTTTATCTATTATTCAAAATATTTTTTACATTAATATTATATTAAATATTGTAAGCGGTGTCAACTAAATTAAAATCAAAATAATAAATACTTTTTTATATTATAAAAAGTAATATTCTTTTAATTATTTTTTTAATAAAAAAATATCACGAAAAATTACATTTTTTTATAATTTAAATCGTAAAATATTGAGTTTTAGATTACATCATTATATAATAAATTAGGTGATTTTTATGAAAAATTTTATTAAAAAATATTTTCCAGTTGAAGCATTAATTCCTCTTGCATTTATTTTAATTGTACAATGTATTTGCTACTATACTCCAAAATTATTCGTTGAAATGGGATGGTATATCAAAATTTTTGATTTTACAACACAATTTGATATTGATACACCATGGATTCCTGAATTCATTGTTATTTATGTCGGTTGTTTCTTATTCTGGTTTTTTGGTATTTTTGTAGCCTACCGTGTAAAAAACAAAAAAATACCTTATGATGCTGTATTATCACTAATTATTTGTCATTTTGTTTGTTTAATTATCTATCTATTAATGCCTACAACTACCAACATTAGACCTGATATGACAAATTACACCGGAAATAATGTTTTTAAATTATTATGTAAATTAATTTATTCAACCGATTCACCTTATAATTTATTTCCAAGCATGCATGTTACAGTTACTTGGTTTTGCTATATTGCGATTAGAGGACAAAAAGATATATCCTTAAAATATCGTATTTTTTCCTTGCTATTCAGTTTTGCAATTTTTGCATCAATTCTTTTCACAAAGCAACATTATGTTTTAGACATTCTACCAAGTATTATTTTATGTGAAATTATTTATTTCATTGTTAAAAAAACAAATATTTCTGTTAAATTCAAAAATATTTGTTTTAAAATAAATAACTTAATTGGTTTTGAAAAATTTATTACAAAATAATTTTTATGTTATATATAATTATTGCAGTCTTTCATAAGACTGCTTTTTTATTTTTTAATAAAAAAAGCCAAGAAGATTATTATTTCTCTTGGTTTTATCATACGAAAATCTCATAATAAAAACCCCTAAATTTTTCTAACTAAATTTAATTTGTTATCCAAACTTCAAGGGGTAATACTTAATTATATTTTTAAAATAATAATTTTATAATAACATAAACCAAATAAACACCAATCAATAAATTAATAAATAATAATAAATAATTTTGTCTTTTTAACGCAAGTTTTCTTCTTACATTATCTTCTTCTTTTTTTGCCATTATTAATACATTAAATTTTTAGGTGTTCTTGGGAATGGTAAGACATCACGAATGTTTTGCATGCCTGTAATATACATTAAAAATCTTTCAAAGCCAAGTCCAAATCCTGCATGCTTGCAACCACCATATTTTCTTAATTGAAGATACCAATCATATCCATCAAGTTTCATTCCTAATTCTTCCATACGTTTAACTAATAAGTCATATCTTTCTTCTCTTTGAGAACCACCTATTAATTCTCCAACTGTAGGAACTAATAAATCACAAGCAGCAACTGTTTTTCCATCGGCATTTTGGCGCATGTAGAAAGCTTTAATATCTTTTGGATAATCAATTAAAAACATAGGTCCTTTAGCTATTTGTTCACATAAATATCTCTCGTGTTCAGATTGCAAATCCATTCCCCAATAAATATTTTTATTTTCAAATTGATGTCCTTCTTCAACAGCTTTTTGTAATAATTCAATTCCACGAGTGTATGTCATTTTAACAAAATCACTATTTACAACATGATCCAATCTTTCTAATAATGTTTTATCAATCATTGAGTTAAAGAAATTCATTTCTTCTTCACAGTTTTCTCTTACATAATTTATGCAAAACTTAACCATATCTTCTGCCAAATCCATATCATCTTCTAAATCAGCAAAAGCAATTTCAGGTTCAATCATCCAAAATTCAGCAGCATGTCTTAGGGTATTAGAATTTTCAGCTCTAAATGTTGGGCCAAAAGTATATACATCACGATAAGCAAGAGCAAATGCTTCAGCCTCAAGTTGACCAGAAACCGTTAAACTAGCATGTTTACCGAAAAAGTCTTCTTCATAATTTCCATCATTTCTTGTTGTTACTGTAAACGCTTCTCCTGCACCCTCAGCATCATTTCCTGTAATTATTGGAGCATGAACATAAATGAAACCTTGTGATTGAAAGAACTCATGAATTGCCATAGATAAAACACTTCTTACTCTAAACACAGCACTAAAAGTATTTGTACGAGGTCTTAAATGAGCAATATCTCTTAAAAATTCAAAACTATGGCGTTTCTTTTGTAAAGGATAATCATTATCACAAGTACCTTCAACTTCTAATTCAGTAACTTGAATCTCAAAAGGTTGTCTATTTTCTGGAGTATATACATATTTTCCAACAACTCTAATAGCAAAACCTGTATTACATTTTCCAGCTTCTAAAAAATTACTTAATGTTGAGTTATAAACTAACTGAGCATTTTTAAAATAAGTTCCATCATTTAATTCAATAAAACCTAACGAACCATTATTACGATTAGTACGCACCCAACCTTCAATTTCAACATATTCAAGTGCGTCAATTTCCATTTGAGAACCATTTTTTGATATTTCATATAATTCTCTAATAGTCATAAATTCTAATCCCATAAAATTTCCCCCTTAATTATAAAAAAAGCATAATTTTAGAACGAAAAAACATCGTGCCATCTAGAATTCGCTTTCTTATAGTATCTTTAACGCAGATATACGATTAAGCTCAAAAAGTGTTTGCAAATAAAATAATCATGTTTCTTTTTCACCATAAACAAGAACTCTCTAGGCACTTTCTAATTACTGCTTGCTTTTTTCATCGCTTAGAATAAATATCTAACTGGCTTTATTATAGTAATTTAATTTATTTTTTTCAAGTCTAAACATACATTTATTAGTCTTTTTTAATTGAATTTCTTTTAAAACAAGTGTAATATTATGATGAATTGAGGTAGATAAGATGAAAAGACAAGCAATATATCCTGGTAGTTTTGATCCAATTACACTTGGACACGTTGATATTATCGAAAGAGCAGCGCAATTATTTGACCATATCTATGTGGTAATAAGTTTAAATTCCAATAAAACATCACCCTTCTTTTCATTAGAAGAAAGAATTAATCTTGCTAAATTAAGTTTAGCACATATTCCAAACGTTACCGTAGATTGTCATAAAGGCTTTGTTTATCAATATGCACTTGAACATGATTGTTGTGCTATTATTAGAGGACTTAGAACTCTAACTGATTATCAAAGTGAAAATCAACTTTTTGATTTCAATTATCGCTTATCAAATAAAAAAATAGATACTGTCGCTTTATTCGCCGATTCAAAACATGTTTTCTTATCGAGTTCAAGTGTTAAAGAAATATTAACATTTGGTGGAGATATTTCGCCATATGTGCCAAAAGTCATTTTACCATACATACATGAAAAAAAATAAACTTAATTATCTTGTGCTTAAAAAGGAATGAAATCCGATTTTCATTCCTTTTTTACTAATTAAATTTCATTATTTCAAAGAGCAAATACAATAAAATTTTATTTTGAATCTAAAAAATCCATATTTGTTTGATATAAACTCATTCTTTCAATCGGAGTTAAATGCAGAAAACTAGTTATTAAAACACTAGCTTCCTTATCAATCGAATTTAAGATTTCCCTTATTCGTAATATATCATCTTGATAATGACTATAAATATATGAACTTAAACGATAAATATCTTTATTAGTTAAATATTCTTCAAATATTTCTTTTTTTTCTTCTAAATTTTCTAATGCTTCTTCATCAAATTGTGCCAATAATACTGCAGCTCTATTTTTTTCTTCTATATATGCATTTAATAACCGATAAATACTATTTCTTGTTTCACTAACCTTATCATCTAATTTATTCAATAATACTTTTAAAAAAGTAATATCCTCATTTAAACTGATATTAAGATTTTTTAAAAACAATATTTTTGCTTCGTCATTCATAAAATTCAACTTCTTTCAATAAATATTATGAACGCATAAATTAAATTTATTCTACTAATTTTCTCCATGTATTACATCCAACTATTCCATCAACTATTAATCCATTATTTCTTTGATATGATTTTATTGCTTGTAAAGTAGCATTTCCAACTATACCATCCATCGAAATATTGTAATTATTATTTGCAAGAATTTCCTGAAGAACAAAAATATAATTTCCTTTACTTCCATTTTTTAAAGTCGGATAGCCAGCCCCACAAGCTGCTTTGCCATATCTTTTATCAATATGAATCCACCTAGGTGTCATACTTATCGGTTCAACATATGACCATATCCCCATTTTCACTGCTAAGTTTCGAAGTTTTTTTCTTTGTGAAGATGTTAAATTTTGAGCAATGTCTAAAGCTGTCCCTGCATAATGTTGACTTTGTGAAGCATGGCCACCACGAGTTATTCTTTGAAAAGCAAAGCCAACATAAATTGGACTTCCCCATTTTGCTCTAAATTTATTAAATGCTTCCATTGTTTGTTTACTTGTCCACAAAACATTAGAATTACTGCTTCCTCTAAACTCTTTAACAGATAAATACTTATTTTTAATATATGGCATTTGATCAGTTAAATTTTTATTATATCTTTGAATTTTTTGTGTTACTTCATCATAAACATATATAATCATAGTTATATTCACCCTAATTAGTATATGAATAAAAAAAGAATATGTGCTTTATTCAATCACATATTCTTCATATTGACTTTTAAGATAAGATGGTCCAAAAAGCCTAATCATAATTCCTTCATTATCTTCAATTCTACTTGTTATGCAATATGCATCATTAATTTTATAATAATCTTGAATTTTCTGATAAGGAATGTATAGGCTTAATCTAATATAATCTTTAAAAATATGTTTTTTAATTTCATTAATTAGTGGAAATAAATTATTATCTTTTAATGCACTCATACTAATCATATTTTGATATAAACTATAATCTTTATCATATTGGATATCAGCCTTATTAAAAACAAATATAACCGGAATATCTTCAACCCCTAGTTCTTGTAATGTCGTTACTGTTACTTCTAATTGATTTTCAATATTTGCATCACTTGAATCGACCACAATAATCAATAAATCAGAATCTAGAGCTTCTTCAAGGGTTGATCTAAATGCATTTACTAAGAAAGTTGGCAAGTTAGAAATAAAACCTACTGTATCTTTTAAAATAAAGTTTAAATTTTGTGGTAATGTTATTTTTCGAGAATATGTTTCTAATGTTGCAAATAACATATCTTTTTGAATAACCGTTTTTTCATTATTTGCTCCATATTCTTTTACAAAACGATTCATAATTGTTGATTTTCCTGAATTTGTATAACCCACAAGTGTAACTTGAGGTATTTCATTTTTTCCTCTGCGTTTTCTAATATTAGTTCTATTTTTCTTTATATTTTCAAGTTCAAGTTGGTAACGATAAATTTGACGTCTTAATCTATTTTTTAATAATTGTGTTTGTTTTTCTCCTTCACCCTTATTTTTTACTCCACCACCGACTTGCTGATTGTAATTAGCTTTTTCATCTCTAAGACGAGGTAATTCATATTGTAATTTAGCAATTTGAATTTGTAATTTTGCTTCATATGTAGTAGCACGTAGTTTAAAGATTTCTAAAATCAAACCTGTTCTATCTAATAATTCACAAGTTATTTTAGCACTTATATTACTATATTGTGCTGGTGTTAATTCATTATCAAAAATTACTATATCAACATTATAAAAATTAATTGCAGCACACAATTCATCCATCTTGCCTTGACCAATATAATATTGTTCATTTATTTGTTTAATGTTTTGAATAAATTCCCCTACAATTTTATAATTCATACTTTCAGTCATTCTTCTTAATTCTTGAAACGAATAATTAAATTGAGAATTATTTAAATTGGCCCCAACTATTAATGCTCTTTGATTCATATATCTCTACTTCCTTTCATAATAAATAAGAAGTGATAAATATAAAATCTATCACTTTGCATTTTATTTAGAATAAGGATAATTTTTTTTACCAACATTATTATACGGAACAACCTTATGTCGAGGTAATTCTTGCGCAAGTCTTGTTATTTCACCTTGCAAATATTCACAAATAACTTTTCTTTGTTCATTTATATCCATTTCAGGATTATACTCGATTGGTTTTCCAAATATAACTTCCTTTAATTTCGCAGCATTATATGTAGGAATAAATTTAAGTTTTTTACCAGTTTTCTTATAATAAAGCCTAGCCACATCTATAAATTTATTTTGAAATTCGTTAACTATATTATTATATGTTGCAGGACATTCTGGAAAAATAACAATATTAGCTCCTTCTTCTAACTTTTCTATAGTTTCTCGATATGTTGCCATTAATCTAACATCTTTATAAACTGCAATAGTATCTGCTTGATTTAAAACATATGATGCAAGTGGAGCAATAAGATAAGATATAATTTTAAACAACCACTTAATATATTTAGGCTTCATGCTCCAAAAATCTTTATAAGCATAAGCAGGCACTTCTTTGCATTTCATCATTTCGCCGATACACCAAATATATTTCTTTTTTGGAAAAAAAAGTTCACTGGCAAGTGGTCCATTCATCTGAGCATGATTACCAACATAAATCGCAGGTTCTTCAGGCATATATTCTAGTCCCTTATATTCTCTTTTACGATAAAAAATGCCACATAATCTTCTTAGGAATTTAAAAAATAATCCTTTTTTCTTTGTTTCACTATATTTGCTCATTTTCAATCACCATTTTAATTATAATCATTTAATGACTTTTTTTCTATATAATTACTCTAAAATATATTATTTTTATTGAAAATAACATTATATTTAGATAATATTATAATATTAGAAAAGGAGATAAATATGAAAAACTCATGGAATTTAACACATTTATTTAAAAATGACAACGATTGGAAAACTGCGCTTGATTTACTATCACCTATGATTGAAAAAATCGCAACATTTAAAGGGAAATTAGAAAATGATGATGATTTTCATTCACTTTTACTTTTAGATTTAGAAATATCTAATATAATAGAGCCAGTTTTTTCATATGCTCATTTAGCACATGATTTAAATACCAAAGATGTTTCTTTAACACAAAAAATGCAACAAGCCTACATTGCTTATCTTAAATATGAAGAAGCAACAAGTTGGGTTACACCTGAAATTATTTCACTTGGTAAAGATAAAGTTTTTGAAGTAATTAATAAATATGAAGATTTACATCAATTTAAATTTTATATTGAAAAAATATTTCATAATCAAGAACATATTTTGGATGATGAAAAAGAATTAATAATTGCAAACTTTAATAATATAACAAGTGGCAGTGATATGTATACTGCTCTTGCTGTTGCCGATCACAATAATAAAAGTATTAAACTAAGTGATGGAAAAAAATACAAAATAACTCATGGTAATTTTAGAGGTCTTCTTGCTGAGTTAAAAGAAGATAAAGATCGTCGAAAAGTACTAGGCACAATTTTTAAAGATTACGAAAAATATAAAAATACATACGCTGCAATTTATACCAATGTAATGAAATCAGAATGGGCTAATGCAAAATCTCGTGGCTTCTCATCAGTTCTAGAAAGCAAACTATTTGTTAAAAATATCCCAACTTCAGTTTTTCTTTCATTGATAAATACAACAAGAAACAATACTGAACCAGTAAAAAGATATTACAAATTACGCAAAAAATATTTTAATTTAAAAGAAATCCATACATATGATAGATTTTTAGAAATGTCAAATTCTAACAAAAAATATTCATACGAAGAAGGAAAAGAATTATTCTTTGCATCTTTAAACGGCATGAATGATGAATTTATAAAAAATCAACATCGAGCTAGTGAAGAGGGTTTTGTTGATGTATACGAAAAAGAAGGAAAAATCACTGGAGCATATTCAAGTGGAATCTATGGAAAACATCCATATATATTACTAAATTATAATAATGACTTAGATAATGTATTTACATTAGCACATGAAAGTGGCCATTCTGCTCATACCTTATTTTCCAATGAAACCCAATCTTCTATTAACGCAAACTATGCAATTTTTGTTGCTGAAATTGCTTCAACATTTAACGAACATAATCTTTTAGATTATATGTTGGCTAATGCAAAAACAAAAAATGAAAAAATTTGTTTATTACAAAAAGCCATCGATGATATTTTAAGCACATATTACCGTCAAGCTTTATTTGCAAATTATGAATACGAAGCATTTAAATTAGTTGAAGAAAATAAACCTGTTACAGAAACAGATTTATGTCAAATTATGATTGATTTATATAAAGACTATTATGATATCGATATTTCAAAAGAGCCAGGTAAAAAATATATTTGGGCATATATTCCTCATTTATTTAATACCCCATATTATGTATATCAATATGCTACATCGTTTAGTGCTTCATTGAAGATTTATGAAAATATTAAGAATAAAGTTCCTAATGCAATGGAAAATTATATAAAAATGCTAAAAGCTGGTGGTAGCAATTATCCAATTGAAATTGTTAAAATTGCTGGAGTTGATTTAACTACCGAAGCTCCATTTATTGCCGTTGTAAAACGTTTAAATGATTTAGTTGATCAATTGGAAAAAATTATTAATGAATAAATAATATCATTACAATAAAAAACATAAATCCAAAATGTCATACTATATAATGGATTTATGTTTTTTTTATTAATTTTATCTATCAATCTTTTAATCTTTAAAATAACTTAAATTTACATATTCCTGAAAATCTAAAAAATAATTTGCCCACTCACTATTTTTATATACTGTGGCATTAAAACTAAAACAAATATTTCTACTTTCTTCATAAAAAGCTCTTGAGTCAATCGAAACAGCAGTATCAGGAAATACCAACAAATTACTTTGATTTAATGATAAAAATAAATATTTTTCAACATTTTTTACATTTGTAAAATAAATCGTATTAATATTATCAAGTGAATAGAAAGCCCCGCTATTTATTTTAGAAATTTCAGCTGACAAATGATATTCGCTTCCGCTATGATTAGAATTAAAATATACTAATGCATAAGTTCCATCATCTAATTTTTCTAAAATATTATCATCATCAAGCAAATATTTTTTATTTGTCCTAATACTTATTTCTTTTAATACCCCAGTTTGAAAAGCTCCCCTACCAATATATGTAATGGAAGTAGGAATACTAATCGAAGTAATCATAGTATTTTTAAAAGCATAATCACCAATAGTGTCTAATGGACTATATATTATAATTTCATTCAAATATGAATTTGCAAATGCATACTCTCCTATTTCAATAAGCTCATCATTCATATAAAATTTCATAATCCCTGAATTTGCAAATGCATATTTTCCTATTTTTGTAATTCCATATGGTAATTGAATACTTTGAATATTCTTTCTTCCATAGAAACAATAAGGAGCAATACTTACAATTTTAATATTATTGCTATAATATTTTCGAGTAATATCAATAGTGCTATCACCAAATAATGAATGAATTTCACAAGTGCCCTCGTTATCAAGTTTTTCAAATAATGTCATATTATGAATTAAATACTTATTATTTTTTTCGATTTTTAATTCTTTGATATTATTTGCTCCAATAAATGCTCCATGTGCGATATCTGTAATATTATTTCCTAATTCAATATATTCTAACTCGCTTTCATAGAAACTACTAAATCCTATTGTTTTAATAAAATAAGGCACATATAATTTTTTTATTTGTGAATAAGAAAAACCATAATCCATAATTCCAGTAACTTTATAGCCATCAATATAAGTAGGTATTGAAACATTTTTTTGATTAATTCCCTTATTATTTAGACCAATACACGCCTCAAAACTATCATTTAACTGATATGTATAATAAGCATCTGTCCATTTAGCATATAAATCTAAATCACCTGTTACTTCGTATGTAGTTAAATCCAATGGTTGCGTTAATTTTGAATCAAAATACCAATTGACAAATTGCTTTTCTTCTTTTTGAGGAATATACCGATTATTAAAAAAATAATTTTCATCAATTTTTATAGAAATATCATTTGATGTTGTTTGTTCATTGACAATTAAATATCCACCATTCAAATGAAAAGTAACTCTAATTTCATCGCCTTTTACATATGGAGTTGACTCATTAAATGTGTTACAAGAAACTATACCAAAGCTTAACATTAATAATAATAATATATTTTTTGCTTTCATATTTTCTCCTCCATTACATAAATTTTTTAGCATTTTTAATTGCATCAACCAACCATTTTGGTTCCTCAACGCCATCTTCAATTTCTTTTAATAGTTTTATTTCTTCTTTGCTATATCTTCTATTTATTAGTAAATCTGGACGACTATTTTTTGTTAGTTTTAGGCTTTCTTTTAAACGCCATTTTTTTATAGCTTTGTGATTACCTGAAAACAAAATATCCGGTACTTTTTTCCCTTGATATTCACGAGGAAAAGTATATTGGGGATATTCTAATAAACCATTTTCAAAGGACTCTTCCAAAGTAGAACCCTCACTTATCGCACCATCAAGCAATCTAATAATGGCATCACTAATTACCATACTTGCAAGTTCCCCACCAGTAAGAACATAATCTCCAATTGAAATCATATCGGTAAAAGCAGAATTTACTCTTTCATCAAGCCCCTCATAATGTCCACAAACTAAAACAATATGTTCTTCTTTTGCTAAGCAACGAGCCATTTCTTGATTAAATTTTTTTCCTCTAGGAGACATAAGAAAAACCTTTGAATTTTCTTTTTTTACTGAATTTAATGAATCTAATATTGGTTGACATTTCATTACTAATCCAGCACCACCACCGATAGGATAGTCATCAATTCGTCCATTTTTATCTTTTGTGAATGATCTTATATCAATGACATTAACCTTTACAATTTCTTGAGAAATTGCTCTAGCAATAATTGATGTTGCTAAGAAATCATTAAACATCGAAGGAAATATCGTCAAAATATCAATTACCATAATTAAATTCCTTCCATATCAATAATTTCAATTTTTTTATTATCAATATCAACATTAACTAACCAAGATTTTACAAATGGAATAAGTTTTATATGATTGTCAGGCGTTGCAATACGTAATAAATCATGTGCACCATTATTTTCAACAGAAACTACATCACCAATCAAATTTTCCTTTATATAAACGCTACATTGTAATAAATCATGGTGATAATATTGGTCTTTTTTTAATTTGTGCATATTTTCTTCATTCATATATACTGCAAACCCCTTATATTTTTCAGCAGTCGTCATATCATCAATATCTTTAAAATGAACAATAATAAATTTACCATTATTTCTTGAAAAAGTAACTTCTACCTCTTTTGTTAAATTTCTTAATTCATCAACTAAAAAAAGAATACTTCCCTTCTTAAAACGGAGATTAGAAAAATCAGTCAATGAATAAATTTTTAAATCTCCTTTTACGCCAAATGTAGATACAACACTTCCGATAATAATTTTATTCACAAAAAACACACTCCCTTTTGTTATTATACATTATTTAATGATAAAAACATAGAAAAAAGTGTTCACTAATGCTTTTTTACAGCTGGAACACTTTTATTTTATTTGTATGTACCATATTTTAAAATATTAAAGGAAATTCTTAATTCTTCTCTTACTACATTTGGATCTCTATTAAATACTAAAACTTGAGACATTGCATCAACTAAATTAGTAATTAACATTTTTCTAAGCATTCTAAATTCAATTTGAGTTGTTATTGAATAATCTTCAGGAACAAAAGAAATATCTTGAACAAAATTATGCTTTTCGCCTTCCGATAATAAATTATGAACTTGAATAAAATTAATCGGATTAGCGTTTCTTAATATATTTGCAATAAATCCAATACTATCATCTAAATTTGATTCGATTATTATATAATCATAAACATCCATTACTGCAAAGAAAATATTATTACCTCTTGCCAATGTTTCTTTTATTCTTTCTAACACTTTGTTAAATGTGCATTTCAAAAGATGCGAATATATATCCCATTTGTCCTCAAAATATAAATAAAAACTTCCTCTAGAAATATTAGATCTGCTAACAATTTCATTAATAGATACTTCATCATATGGTTTCAAAGAAAATTCATCTCTGGCCGCTAAAATAATCTTTTCACGCTTTTCTAATTTTAATTTAAAGAAATTTTCTTTAGGCATTAAAAATCCCCCCCTTATACTAAAAAATATATCAGGAAAATATTAACTTAATATTAACAAACAATAAAAAATGTAAAAAAAAAGAGAGATGAAATCTCTTTTTTTAATCCTCGGTACTTGTTTCGTAAGATTCAAATTTTACAAAAACTCTTGTACCATTAATTTTTCCAGCAACATTAACTACTTCTCTAATAGCAGTTGCAGTAATTCCACCTTTACCAATTAATCGTGCGATATCATTTGATTCAGCACACACTAAGATTACTACATGTTTTTCTTCTTCTGTCGGTAAAGCACGAATTAATAATGCATCTTTATTAACTACTAAAGGAGAAACAATGTTGCGAACTACGCTTTCGTAATCCATCTCTTATCTCCTCTATATCTTACTTAGAGTATTTCTTTTCGTGTAATTTTGTCATAACACCTGCATCAGATAAAAGTGTTCTAACAGTATCAGTTGGTTGTGCGCCTTTTTCTAACCAAGCCAAAGCTAAATCAGCATTTAAAGTTACTTTAGCAGGTTGTCTTTTAGGTTCATAAGTTCCTAATTCTTCAATAAAACGACCATCACGAGGTGAATGTGAATCTGCTACAACAATTCTATATTGAGCTAAATGATGACGACCAACTCTTTTTAATCTAATTTTTACTGCCATAAAAAATCCTCCTTATTTTTAAGTACTATGACATTATAACATTTAATACATATATGTCAAGTATTTTTACTTAACATTTAATTATTTTTTAAATTTTGGCATCATACCAGATTTCATCATCTTGCCTAATTGTTGCATTTGGACACTCATTTGTTCAAATTGGCGAAGTAATCTATTGACATCTGAGACTTCTTTTCCACAACCTTTAGCAATACGAGCTTTTCTAGAAGCCTTAATTATATCAGGATTTTTTCTTTCTTGAGGCGTCATACTATAAATAATTGCACGAGTTATCTTTAATTTATCTTCTGCTTCTTGTTTTTGTTCTTCACTTAACTTTGGCATACCTGGAATTAATTTTAAAATCATTTTTAATGGTCCCATTTTATTCATTTGTTCCATTTGAGTTAACATATCTTCTAAATCGAATTTTCCAGCCATTAAACGATTCATACTTTTTTGTAATTTCTTTTCATCTAAATTTTCTTGAGCTTTTTCAATTAATTGAAGAATATCCCCCATTCCTAAGATTCTTTCAGCCATTCTATCAGGATAAAAAATCTCAATATCATCAGGTTTTTCACCAGTTGTAATAAATTTCAAAGGAACTCCAGTCATATGACGAATTGATAAAGCAGCTCCGCCCCTTGCATCGCCATCCATTTTTGTCATTACAGCTCCACTAATTTTAATTTGTTTATAAAATGAATCAGCAACATTTACAGCATCCTGTCCACTCATTGCATCAACAACTAATAAAACTTCTGTCGGATTAATTGCTTCTTGGATTTTTTTCAATTCATCCATTAATTGTTCATCAATATGCAAACGTCCTGCTGTATCAACAATAATTGTATCATAGCCATGATATTTAGCATATTCTAATGAATTTTTTGAAATAGTTACAGGATCAACTTTATCTCCTTCTTGAAAAACTTCTACATCTATTTTCTTGCCTAATTGAACTAATTGTTCAATTGCACCAGGACGATATATATCGCATGCAACAAGCATTGGCTTTTTATTAAATTTTTTTCTTACAATAGTAGCAATTTTACTTGCTGTTGTCGTTTTACCACTACCTTGTAAACCAACCATCATAATAATTGTTGGTTTATTAGTGTTAAAAGTTAATTGACAAACATCTTTACCTAAAAGAATTTTTAATTCTTCATTTACAAGTTTAACAACCATTTGGCTTGGTGTTAGAGTTGGCAATACTTTCATTCCTACAAGACGATTTTTTAAACTAGCAACAAATTCTCTTGCAACTTTTACATTAACATCAGCTTCTAAAAGAGCAATACGAATTTCCTCAAGAATCTCTTTCATGTTATTTTCTGAAAGTGTCGATTCTCCTTTTATCTTTTTAAATATACCATTTAATCTTTCACTTAAAGCTTCAAATGCCATAATTATTCCCCCTAACGATTAAGAATTTTCATTACTTTATTTTTTAATTCATTGTGATTTTCTAAAATACTATTTATTTCTTCTATTTTATCAAGTAAATGCATTTTCGATTCATAATCTTCAAGTATTATTTCAACTCTTTTTAAAACATCATGAACCGCATTTCTCGATATATCTAAGTCTTCTGCAATTTCTTTTAAAGATAAATCATCTTGATAATAGCTTTGAAAAATTTGTATTTGGTGTGAAGTCAACAAATTTTCATAAATATCAAACAAAAGATTTATTCTTTCTGTTTTTTCAATATTACCCATTAAAAGATAAAAATTTCAATAATAGAAATCACAAAGAAAACTGTAAAGTAAACTAATACGACACGATGAAACTCAGGTGTCTTTATCGCATTACGACGATATCCTGCAGGCACATAAAATAAATTCAAAAAGAATGAACATAAGTAATATATTACTGCAGTTGCAATAATCAAGCCTGGATATCCCGGAATAATTGTCATAACTAAAGGAAATAGCCAAAGTTCTCCTACCCATTGGACTACTAAAAGAATTAATAGTCCTCCAAATAATCTCTTAAAATCTATCATGATTTTACTCCCTTCCTAAAAATAATCCATTTAAATATTGGTCCAGATCAAATTCTTCTAAATCTTCCATTTTTTCTCCTAAACCAATAAATTTAACAGGAATTCCCAACGCTGATTTTATTGCGATAATGATACCACCTTTACTTGTACCATCCATTTTTGTCAAAACAATTCCATTAACACCTGTTGCTTCTGCAAAAGCTTTAGCTTGGAAAACGCCATTTTGACCAGTGGTTGCATCAATAACAAGTAACACTTCATGAGGAGCATTTGGAATCTCCTTTCCAAGAACACGGCGAACTTTGCTTAATTCGTTCATTAAATTCACCTTTGTTTGTAATCTACCAGCAGTATCACATATCAAAATATCAATATTATTATCTTTTGCTTTCTTAGCAGCATCAAACATAACCGAAGCAGGGTCACCACCTAATTTCCCCTCAACAACTTCAACGCCAAGACGCTCACCCCATATTTTTAATTGTTCAGTTGCGCCTGCTCTAAATGTATCACCAGCTGCAAGTAAAACTTTTTTGCCCATTTTTAAATACCTGTGTGTAAGTTTAGCTATTGTAGTAGTCTTGCCAACACCATTTACTCCAACCATTAGAATAACAGTAGGCCCTTCTTTAGCAAAATTAATTTCACTTTCAAGTTCATCATTTGAAGCATAAGAAACAAATATTTTATCAATAACAATATCATTGATTGTTTGAGGATCTGTAATATTTTCTAATTTAACTTGAGACTTAGTAGCATTAATAATTTCAATAACTTCATGAACACCAACATCTGCTTCTATTAGTATTTGTTCAAGTTCATCAAAATAATCATCATCAACAACACGATATCTTGCCACCAAAGCATTTAGCTTATCAGAAAATGAAGTTCGTGCTTTATCTAAACCAGCAATATATTTTTCTTGTTGTTTAACTGATTTACCTAATATTTTTTCTTTTATTTTTGAAAAAAACGACATATTTGTCACACCTTCCTATTCAGCTTCAATTGCAAGTGCAGCTTTAGCAGCTTCTTGTTCAGCTTCCTGTTTTGATTTACCTTTTCCTTCACCAAAACGAATTCCATCTACTTCAACAACAACAGTAAATAATTTAGTGTTATCATCAAAGTCTTCTTCATTAATTACTCTATAACCTATGCTACCACGATCATCATTTTGAATTCGTTCTTGTAGTTTTGTTTTATAATCCTTGAAATCAACTTCTTTTCCATTTCTTTTTTCTTCTATAAAATCTTTTATTAATTCTTCAAAATTAATCAAAAAAATTTTTCTTGCTTCCTTAAATCCTAAATCAATATAAATAGCGCCAAAAATAGATTCTAAATTATCACATAACAAAGAATTTCTATCTCTTGCACCATTTTTTTCTTCACCTTTACCCAAAAATAGATACTTACCTAGATTAATTGTTCTTGCAAGATAAGCAAGAAAAGGTTCTTCTACAATTTTTTGACGACAAAGTGATAGAGTTCCTTCAGAAAATTCAGGATAAGAGTTAAATAAATATTCAGTCACTATTAATTGAATTACTGCATCGCCCATCAATTCAAGTCTTTGATAGTGATTTAATTGTAATTGATGTTCATTAACATAAGTTGGATGAGTTAATGCCTCAATATATAATTGAGGATTTCTTGGTCGTATCTCTAAATACTTTAGTAAAGGAATAATATGATTAATCATTTGAACACATTGCTTCTTTTAAAGAAGCAACCACTCCACTTTCAACCATTTCTTTCGTAATTCTAATTGCGTGATAGAACGAACGAGCATCACTATTTCCATGACCTTTTACAACCACACCATTTACGCCAACCAACATTGCACCACCATATTGTTTATAGTCCATAATTTTCATCATTTCAGCTACTCCACTTTTTGCAAAAATATAGCCGATTTTTGTAAATATATTTTTCTTAAAAGCATTTTTCATCAATGTTGCCATCATTTTTGCTGCTCCTTCAGTAGATTTCAAGAAAACATTACCATCAAAGCCATTAGTAATTATTACATCAGCATCTCCATTTAAGGCATATCTTGCTTCTAAATTACCTTTAAAATAATCAAGATTTTCATTTTTCAATAATTGATGAGCTTCTTTTACTAAAGGACTTCCCTTTTTTTCCTCTGCTCCATTACTTAATAAAAATACTCTAGGATTTGCCACTTTTCTAACGCATTTAGCATATAAGGCACCGATATGTGCAAATTGTTTTAAGTGTTCTGGCGTATTTTCATTATTAGCACCAATATCAGTAATTACAACTCCCTTACCATCAACTGTTGGGAAAGTTGTTAATAATGCCGCTCTTAGAACTCCAGGAATCAATTTTAATTTAATTGTTGCTGCAGTCAAAAAAGCTCCAGTTGAACCAGCACTAACAACACCATCACAAGTACCATTAGCCACTAAATCTACAGCTTTAAGCATACTTGTTTCTCTTTTACGCATTACTTCTAATGCTCCATCTTCCATTTTCATCACATCACGAGCATCGATAATTTTACAAAAAGAAACTAACTCACTTAATTCTTCTTTTTTACCACATACATAAAATTCAACATCTCTATATTCTTCATGAAACTTTTTAATAGCCTCAACAACAATTTTACTTCCATTATCGCTACCCATTGCATCAACAGCAAGTTTAATCATAATAATTTCACCTCATATATTCTTAATCTTATTTATTTTACCATTTTTAAGCTTCTTGTGCTATCTTTTTATTAAGATATTCTTTACTTCTAATTAAAATATTATGATTTTCAGCTTCATTTATACGATAAATGATTGATTGTGCATCTTTTTGAGCAATATCAAGTATCTTAATATCATCCACTAATGAAGCAAACATCATTGTCGGTAAACCACTTTGTTTTAAGCCTAAAATTTGACCAGGTCCTCTAAACGATAAATCAAAACGTGCGATTTCAAAACCATCATTACAATTTTCTAGATATTGTAATCTTTTTAAAGTGTCTTCTTCTTTTTTCGTTGTCAATAAATAACATTTAGCTTGACTTCCATCTCTACCAATTCTTCCTCTTAGTTGGTGAATTTGTGCTAGTCCAAAATTTTCAGAATCATAGATAATCATCATAGTTGCGCTTTTAACATCAACCCCTACTTCAACAACTGTAGTAGAAATTAGTATTTGATATTTACCATTTGCAAAATCTGTCATTACGTTTAATTTTTCTTCATCGTTCATTTTTCCATGAAGAAGACCTACATTAGCAAATTGTTTTACATATTCTTTTAACCCATTATAAACATCTGTGACATTTCTTCTTAACTCATTATCTCCTTCAATCATACTACAAATTATATAAACACTTTTTCCACTTAAAACTGCTTTTCTTATTTCTGGAATTAGTGAAATAATTGTATTAGATTGAATGACTTTTGTTTCAACCTTCCTTTTTCCAGATGGGAAGCATTGAAGGGTTGAAACATCCATATCACCATACAATGAAATCGCTAAAGTTCTAGGAATTGGTGTAGCACTCATTGATAACAAATCAACAAATTCACCTTTTTCTTTCAACATTCTTCTTTGTTGCACTCCAAAACGATGTTGCTCATCAATAACAATTAAGCCTAACTTAGCAAATTGAACACTCTCTTGAATTAAAGCATGAGTTCCTACAACAATATCTATTTTATGCTCTTTTAAATCTAAATATATTTTTTCCTTTTCTTTTAAAGATAAACTTCCTACAAGTAATGATACTTTGAATTCTTTAGGAGCCATTTTCTTTAGTAAATTAAAATGCTGTCTTGCTAAAATATCGGTAGGAGCCATTAAGACACTTTGATATGAAGCAAAAGAAGTTGCAATCAAAGCCGTCATTGCCACAAGTGTTTTACCAGTACCAACATCTCCTTGCAATAAACGATACATTACTTTTTCACTATTTAAATCATTTAAAATATCTTTAATACAATTACTTTGATCTATCGTAGGTTTAAATTCTAAAGAATTTAACCAATCATTAACTTTATTTATTGGAATATTTTTATTTACTTTTTTTTCTTTTAAACTATTAGAATTTTTTTGCAATTGCATAGCTAAAGAAAACACCAATAATTCTTCATATTTTAAATAACGTAATGCTTGTTTGATATCATCTCGTGAAGAAGGAAAATGTACAAAAAAATAAGCCATTCTTCTTGAAATTAAATGGTATTTTTCTCGAAATGACTCTGGAACTATTTCTTCAAAAAAGCCTTTTTTATCTAAATAAATATAAGTTTTATTAACTAAATTTGCAAATTCTTTATTTTTAACATCTTGAGGTAATGAATATAAAGGTTTTATCACTCCGTCTTTTTCAATATTAAGCAATAAATCTTGTACTATGATTTCTTTTTTATAATAATTATATTTTCCTTTAATTAATATTTCTTTACCTATGGACAAATTTTTGTAGTAAAAAGTTCTATTAAATACAATGCAATTATATTCTTCTTCATTGTACAAAACTTTAAAAGAAAATCTCGTTAAATTTCCTCTTATTCTCACAAATGCCGATTTTGCCACTATCATACCTTTAAAACAGACTAAATTATTATTCATTTCAATATTTAAAGAAGTAATAGTCATATCCTCATAGCGATATGGCAAATAAGAAATAATTTCTTCACAAGAATTAATATTTAGTTTATTAAGATATTCTTTTCTTTTATTTGTTAATTTAAAATCTTTATCCATACAATATTACCTCATAATAATTATACAAAAAAAATATTAAAATATAAAGAAAAAAGGAGGTAATACCTCCTTAAATTTATTCGACACTTAAATAATAAGAATATACTGGTTGTCCCCCAAAATGAACTTCAACATCAATTGGATAATTATTTGAAACATAATTTGCTAATGCTTCAGCTTCTTCTTTGGTAGCTCCTTCACCATAAATAATAGTGGCAATCGCAGAATCTTCATCAATCATTCTTGCTAATAAATCTTTAGCGACTGTTGTTCTATCTTTATGAGCACAAATAATTTTCTTTTCCATAATTCCCATAAAATCATCTTGATTAATTTCAACTCCATCAATAACAGTTGATTTAATTGAAAAAGTAATTTGACCTGATTTAACCATATGTAAAGCTTCTTTCATCTCTTCTACATTTGATTCAAAATCAGCCTCAGGATTGAACATCATACACGCAGTTAGTCCTTGAGAAATTGTTTTTGAAGGAATTACACAACAATTTTCGCACTCTGCAACTTCGCAAGCTTGCGTAGCAGCCATTACTATATTTGAGTTATTCGGTAATATAAAAATATTTTTAGCATTAGTTTCCTTAATTGCTTTAACAAAATCTTCTGTTGAAGGATTCATAGTTTGACCACCACTCACAATAGTAGTAACTCTTAAATCTTTAAACATTTTGTCTAGTCCATCACCAACGGAAACAGCAATAATTGCATTTTCAACCTTAGGCTTATCTGGCGCTTTATTTTGTTCAATCAAATTATTATGCTGTTCTTGCATGTTTTCTATTTTCAATGTCACAAATTCACCAAAAGATTGAGCATAATTTAAAACTGCTCCAGGCTTTAAAGTATGTACATGAACTTTTACAATATCTTCATCACGAACAACAACAGCAGATACACCAAATTTTTGAATCATATCAGAAAAATTCTTTTTAATAAAAGTCTTTTTTCCTTCGCCTTCTTTTCCCAAACGTAAAATAAACTCTGTACAATATCCATACGCTTCTTCATCATCGCTATTGTCAATTTTAGCACCGACAGCTTCCACATGAACTTGTGAAATTTCTTTTCTAGGAACAACTTGATTTTTTAATCCAAATAAAAATCCCTCTAAAACATAAAGTAATCCAGCACCGCCAGAATCAACTACACCAACATCTTTTAATACAGGTAATAAATCAGGAGTTCTTTTTAATGAAGCTTTTGCTTCTTTTAATAAAAATTCCATTGCAGCTTCAATTGTTTGAAATTCATCAACATGATGTTTTAAAGCAGTACTGCTTTCTCTTATAACCGTCAATACAGTTCCTTCAACAGGACGCATTACAGCTTTATAAGCAACTTCTCTTGCTTTATCCCATGCCTCGGTAAATTCGATAACATTAACTTCAGCTTTTCCTTCCATTCCTTGAGCAAATCCCCTAAAGATTTGAGACAAAATAACACCAGAATTTCCTCTTGCCCCCATCAATAATCCTTTAGAAAAAGCTCTTGCAATTTCATAAATATTTGCATTAGATATATTCATAACTTCTTTTGAGCCAGAAGTTATTGTTAAATTCATATTTGTACCTGTATCACCATCAGGAACTGGAAACACATTTAATGCATCCACTTCAGGATAATGATTAAATAGGTTATTCGCACCTGAAATAATCATTTGCTTCAGGATATGACCATTTATAGTTTTCATTTTATACCTCCGAGTTTTGCAGGTTCATTTTTTTATAAATTTTTTATATTTTGAACATAAACATTAATTGTATTAAATTTTCTATTTAATGTTTTTTCTAAAACATATTTAACTTTCTTTTGAACTTCGGAAACCACTTCAGTAATACGCACACCATAGCTAACAACAATATACATATCAATTTCAATTCCATGATTTCTCTTTTTAGCGAAAACTCCACGGCTATAATTATCTTTACCAAGAAGTTCGGCGATACCATCTCGAATAGTATTTTTTGAAGCCATACCAACCACACCATAACATTCTAATGCAGCATTTGCAGTAATTGTTGCAATCGCATTCATTGTTACATTTGTATTGCCTTGCATAGCATTGTTATTCATCAAACAGCATCTCCTTTCGCCCTAACTATTATATAGAAAAAATTATTTTTTTCAAGTGTTATTTATTTTTAGCCTGCTTTTCTACTAAAACGCCATAACAACACGCATATATTTTAGCACACTTTTTATAAAAATGCTATAAATATATTTTCTTCTTATTTTATTTAAAATAAAAAGACACATTTTTACTAAAAAGTTAGTTAAATGTATCCTTTTAAAAACTATGTATTTAATCCTTTAAATTGTGTATCATATAATTTTTTATAAACACCTTTTATACTTAAAAGTTCATTATGATTACCTTGCTCAACAACACGACCTTTATCTAAAACAACAATTAAATCTGCATCTTGAATTGTTGATAATCTATGGGCAATAATTATTGATGTACGATTCTTCATTAGTTTTACCATCGCATCTTGGATTCTTTTTTCAGTTCTTGTATCGACGCTTGAGGTTGCTTCATCAAGAATTAATATCTTAGGATTAGCTAAAACAGCTCTTGCAATGGTCAATAATTGACGTTGACCTTGACTTATATTCGTTGCCCCTTCAGTTAGCATCGTTTTCTTTCCATTTGGAAGTTTATTAATAAAAGAATCACAATTAGCAAATTTTAACGCTTCATCAATCTCGATATCACTAGCATTACTTCTACCATACTTAATATTATTTTCTATTGTATCCCCAAATAAAATCGGATCTTGAAGTACTATTGAAATCGCCTCTCTTAACTGTCTTTTAGAAACTTTAGAAATATCTTTACCATCAATTTTTATTACTCCAGAATCAACATCATAAAATCTTAATAATAAATTAACAATTGTTGTTTTACCAGAACCAGTCGCTCCAACAAAAGCTATTTTATGTCCAGGTTTTATATAAAGATTTAAATTTTTAATCACCGGTACATCTTTAGAATAACCAAAATTGACATCTTCAAAATCAATTCTTCCAATAATCTTTTCATTATTTAATTCATCACCATCAAATTTTTCAATATCTTCATCTAAAATATCAAAAATTCTTTCAGCACACGCTAATGCAGTTACAATTGAAGTATATAAATTAGCAATTTCATTTATTGGACGAGTAAATTGTTTAGTAGTAGTTAAAAACATAATTACAATAGGAATTGTTAAAGGATTGCCATTAAGAGTATTTCCGATTCCATTAACAATAAATAATGCTCCGAATATACAAACTAAGAAATAACCTATATTTCCAATAAAATTCATTATAGGTCCCATCGCACCACCAAGAATTTGTGCATTAATTGCTGTTTTGGTAAATTGGTTAGAATACTCATTAAATTCATTGATTGCTTCTTTTTGTCGATTATTTGTAATAACAGTTTTATAGCCCGTAACCATTTCTTCAGTTTGCGTATTTAATTTTCCAAGAATTGTCTGTTGCTTTTTAAACAAAGGACTAACATGTTTTGACATAAATCGTGTAAATAATAAAGTTAAAACTAAAACAATTAACGAAACACAAGTTAATAACGGAGAATACCAAATCATGATACCTAAGCACCCTAAAATAGTTAATATACCTGAGATTAAGGAAGTAATCGATGAAGAAATAGCACTAGAAACACTATCAACATCATTTGTCATACGGGACATTATGTCACCATATTGATTTTTATCCAAATAAGAAACTGGCAAATAAACTATTTTAGCGAATAAATCATCACGCATTTTTCTTACAGTTTTATTTGCTATATAAGTTCCTAATAGAGAAGAAAAATATTGAAGAATCGAGTAAATAATATAAGTAATTAATAAGATAATTAGATATGAAAAAAACTTTTCCTCATTTGGTAATTCTGTAAAAACTTTATTCTCATAATCATAAATTCCTAAAGCTCCCACAACATCTTTGATTAAAATATTTGTATATAAATTAGCTAAAGTATAAAATATCACAATAATTATTAATGAAATAAACAACAAATTCGAACTAGTTACATATCCTAATAATCTCTTAATTGCTTTTTTAGTATTTTGTGGTTTTTCTTTGTGCTTTGCAAATCTTGAAGCAGGACCACCAGGTCTTCCCATCATTCTTTTTTCTTGCATTTGGCTACGTTCATTTTTAGGCTCATTCATTTTATTTATCCTCCTTTAATTGAGATAAATAGATATCACGATAAACATTTGACTTTTGCATAAGTTCTTCATGACTACCAATTGATTCAATTTGCCCATTATCTAGCACCATAATTCTATCAGCGTTTTTAGCAGTAGCAATTCTTTGAGCAACAATTATTTTAGTTATATTAGGCATTTTTTCATTTAATTCTCGATATAAATTAGCTTCAGTCACCAAATCAAGAGCACTTGTCGAGTCATCGAAAATTAAAATTTCTGGTTTTCTTAAGATTGCTCTAGCAATTGATAGTCTTTGCTTTTGTCCCCCAGATAATGATGCGCCTTTTTCAGCAACAAATTCATCATATTTCAAATCTTTTTCAACAATAAAGTTATTAGCTTGAGCAATTTTAGCTGCTTTTATAATTTCTTCATTGCCAATATTTTCAACACCAAAAGCAATATTTTCTTTAATAGTACCTGCAAATAATTCTGATTTTTGTAAACAAATACCTACAATATTTCTTAAATCTTCTTTCTTATATTTTTTTACGTTAACATTATCAACCAACACTTCACCATCAGTTGAATCATAAAATCTAACCAACAAATTAACCAATGTTGATTTACCACAACCAGTTGAACCGACAATTGCCAATGTTTCACCTGCGTTTATTTTAAAAGTAAGATTGTTCAAAACATTATTACTTGTCAAAGGATATTTAAAAGAAACATTTTTAAATTCTATAACTCCCTTTTCTTTTTTGTTACTTATATCAAAATCACCATCTAATAATTCTGGAATAGTCTCTAATACTTCACTAATTCTAGAACTAGAAGCATATGCTTTAGCAATATTTGTAAACATCATTCCCAACATCATAATTGACATACAAATCATAGAAATATATGTAACTGCTTGAGTGATTTGTCCGACAAGAATTTCAGGACCGACGATTGATTTAGCGCCATCAATTATTGCAGTTCCACCAATGTAGTAAATAATTATTTGAGCAAAATAAACAATCAAATTAAGTAATGGCATCAAAAAAGAGGTAATCTTTCCGACATATAAATTTTCACCAGTATAATCATCATTTACCTTTTTAAATCTATGATATTCATAATCTTCTTTGCAAAAAGCCTTAACAACTCTAGCACCAGTTACATTTTCATGCATTACGGTATTTACTCTATCTAACTTTTCCTGAATTTTTTTAAAAACAGGGAAAACAAGTTTCATAAAAATAATTAATAATATTATTTCAATTGGTAAAATAATTAATAATATTATTCCAAATTTTTTAGTAATGGAAAGCGTAAAAATAATTCCAAGTATAAAGAAACTTAATGCTCTTACTAAGCCTCGCAAGCACATTGAAATCATATTTTGAATTTGCGTAATATCATTGGTTACTCTCGTAACAAGTGAACCGGTCTTAAAATTATCTGCTTGATGACTAGATAAATTCATAATTTTATCAAATACAGCTTTTCGCAAATCATTGCCAAATTTAAAACTTGCAATATTCGTAAAAACATTAGCAAGAATCCCTCCAATCACACCACATATCAAAATAATTATCATTATTAGTCCATATTTAATGATATTATTAAAATTATTTGTTGAAATACCAAAATCAACAATTTTTTGCATATAAGAAGTTAAAAACATATCCATTGCAACTTCTACTATCATAAATAATGGGGCAAGAAGTGCAAAATACCAGTATTTTTTTAAATACTTTAATATCTTAATCATAATAGTCCCCCTTTAAAACTTCTATCATTTTATCCAGTATTACATTAAAAATTTGTAATTCTTCATCAGTGATTGCCGACTCCATTAAGCTATCAACTTCTTTAAAAAGTTTTTTAAATTTTTTACTTTGTTCTTCACCTTTATCAGTTAAAGATATTATTGTTTTTCGATTATCATTTAATGATTTTTTTCTAGCAATTAATTTATCATTTTCTAAATTAGATAAAGTAATGGAAATTGTTGAAGCCTTCATTTTCAAAAAATCACAAATATCTTTTTGAGTTATTTCCAAATTGCGATTTTTATCTAAAAATTTAATAATTTGGAATTGTGTTACACTCATTCCACTTTTTATCACTTTGCTTTTAACTGTTTCTCCAAACAACTTTGAAACTTCTTTTATTCTGTATCCTATCGGTTCCATAGTTTCTCCTTTCATATCAATATAATTATATATTTAGTTTTAAAACTAATCAACAATAAAATATATATTTTACTTTGCAAATCATCAAAATCATGCTAAAATTATAACGCTGGAGTGTGAAATATTATGATAACAATTAAAGAAGTAGTTACAAAAAGCGATATAAAGAAATTCGTAAAATTTCCTTTGAAATTATACAAAGATAGCAAAAATTTTATTCCTCCTCTTACTGGAGATGAGATTAATAGTTTTAACCCAAAGAAAAATTATTCATATACTTATGGTGAAACAAAATTATGGTTAGCATATAAAGATGGCGAAATTGTTGGACGTATTGCTGGTTTAATTAATTTTGCATATAATAAAAAAACTGAAAGCAATATTTTAAGATTTAATCATTTTGATGTTATTGATGATATCGAAGTATCAAAAGCCCTATTTAACGAACTAGTTGCTTGGGGAAAAGAAAAGCAATGTACCGATATTATGGGACCAATTGGTTTTAATGATTTTGATCATCAAGGATTTTTAATCGAAGGATATGATCAACCAGGAATGTTTATTACAATCTATAATCATCCATACTACATTGAACATTTAGAACAACTTGGTTTTATCAAAAAAGTAGATTGGGTTGAATATAAAATTGGAGTTCCTAAGGAAATTGACCCTCGAATTGAAAAAGTATGTACATTCTTAGAAAAAAGAGGTATTAGATGTTTAAAACTTAAAAATAAAAAACACTTAATGCAATATATTTATAAAGCATTTGACACATATAATGATGCTTTTGCACCATTATTTGGTACAGTTCGTTTGCCTAAAGAACAAATAGATCGCATTGTAAAACAATATTTACCTCTATTAGACTTGGATTTAGTATTTGTTGTAGTAAATGATAAGGATGATGTAATAGCTTTTGGTGTATGTATGCCTAGTTTTGCTGAAGCATCTAAAAAAACTAATGGAAAATTATTCCCATTCGGATTCATACATTTCTTAAAAGCAATTAAAAAATCAAAAATTATGGACATGTATTGGATTGCAGTACATCCTACTTATCAAAAATTAGGTGTTAATGCTCTTATTCTTGCAGAAGCAATTAAAGCTGCTAAAAAGAAAGGAATTGAATTTGCAGAAACAGGTCCAGAACTAGAAGAAAATTTTGCTGTTCGTTCACAATGGAACAATTTTGATGCAGAATTAATTAGAAAACGTCGATGTTTTACAATAAATATTAATGAAGTAAAATTATAAGGTTTGACATTTTTCTGAAATTAAACAAAAAAGTGTTGAAATTACTTATCTAATATGATAATATAAATAAGCATTTATGAACAAAACTTACTGTGAAGGGGGAAGAACAAGATGTCAAGAGTATGTGTATTAACTAACAAAGGTCCTATGAGCGGAAATAAGCGTTCTCACTCATTAAGAGCTACTAGACGTAGCTGGGGCGTAAACTTACAAAAAGTTAAAGTTAACATTAATGGTAAAGTTACTACTATTAAAGTTTCAGCTAGAGCTCTAAGAACCCTTAAAAAAGCAGGTTAATTAATATTAAAAAAGAGGGAAATTCTCCCTCTTTTTATTTCCTAAAAAGGAGGTTAAATATGAATCATACTATTAGAAAAAACATTATTCAATTATTTTGGCCGATTTTTTTAGAAACATTACTTATGACACTTGCCGGAAGCGTTGACACTTGGATGATTTCTAATGTAAGTGACAATGCTGCAGGAGCAATTGGTACAAGTAACACCTTTATTGCTTTATTTGTAATTTCATTTAGTATAATTAGCAGTGGTGTTATGGCTGTAATGACTCAATATATCGGTGCCAAAAAAGAAAGTGTTGCAGTTAGAGCATTTAAACTCGGATTAGTTCTTAATTTAATACTTGGAATGGTTATTTCTTCTATTTTGTTTTTTTTCGCTGAGGATTTATTACATTTAATGAGTGTTAACAAAATTCAATTTAATGATGCTTTAACTTATACTAAAATTATTGGAGCCACTGTCTTTTTAAACTCAATTACTCCAATATTCAGTTCTTATTTAAGAGCCTTCGGTAGAACATCACTTCCAATGATTTCATCATTAGTTGCAAATTTATTAAATGTTGTTTTTAATGCAATTTGGATTTTTGGCTTATTTGGAGCTCCTAAATGGGGAGTAATGGGTGTTGCTTTGGCCACGGTTATTTCAAAAATTTTTAATTTGGCACTAAATATATTATTTTCGATATTTCTAATTAAAACAAATAAAGATAAATATCAAATATCAAACATCAATATTTTAAAACAAATTATCAAAATAGGTATGCCAGCTGCCCTTGAAACAACACTATATAATTTAGCAATGACATTAGTTTCTAAAATGATTAATTCAATGGATAATGAGGGACTAAATAATACTGCAAGATCTTATGCACAAACCATTACAAATTTTTCTTATGTTGCTGGTGTTTCATTAGCACAAGCCAATGCTATAATGGTTGGCTGGGCAATTGGTGAAGAAAAGCAAGATGACGCTTATAAATTTACTTTAAATAGATTAAAATACGGACTAGTGATAAGTATAATTTGTTCAACAATAATTGCACTTTCTTCTTCTTATATTCTTTCTTTATTTACTAAAAATCCTGAGATTATTAGATTATGTAAAATAATTTTATTTATTGATATAGTTTTGGAATTAGGAAGAGTGACCAATTTAACAATTGGGCTTGCTCTAAAAACTTCTGGTGATGCATTATATATTGTAATAACAGGAATTATCTTTATGTTCATCTTTGGTGTTGGTCTTTCTTATATTTTTGGTATTTCACTAAAAATGATGGTAGTTGGTTGCTACATTGGGCTTGCCGCTGATGAATTGATGAGAGGGTTTTTAGCACTTATTCGCTGGAAATCAAAAAAATGGACTACTAAGGGCTTAATAAAAAACCAAGCATAAAAAAACGTATGTCAAGTTATGGTGAAGAATTTTCCCACAACTTACATACGTTTTTATTTATTTTAAAACACCAATAGCATCAGAAATTGTTTTTTCCATTGCTTCTTTACCATATTTATCAACTTCATTTTTATCTTTAGCTTCATGAGTAAGGTTACAAGGTCCCCCAATACAACCTCCAACGCATGCCATACCTTCGACAAAGTTGTTTGGTAATGCTCCACGAGACGCTTTCATCAAAGCCATTTTACATTGTTCAATTCCATCACAAACGAGAGGATTAATAATTGATGTATCTAGGTTCATTTCAGTTGCTGCTTGTTTTACAGCATCTGTTAATCCTCCGATACGAGCAAAAATACGGCCAAAATATGATGCATTATCTAAATAGTCTAATGGTAATGTTGACATATCAATTTCTTTTGAATCGATTAGTGCTTGTAATTCCTCAAAAGTTAATACTGAATCAACATATGGTTTAACCTTTTCTTTTTGCATCTCCATTTTTTTAGCAGTACATGGTCCGATAAAAACAATTTTACTTGTTGGATCAATTTCTTTAATATATTTTCCCAACTCAGCCATTGGCGAAAAATTATGAGAAATTTTATCTACCATTGTTGGAAAGTTTTTCTCGATAAAACTAACAAATGCAGGACAACAAGAACTTGTTAAGAAACCTTTTTCATATAATTCTTTTGTTTCTTTCATTGCAACCATATCAGCTCCAAGTGCTGCCTCTACAACACTATAGAAACCAAGTTGTTTCATTGCACTGACTACTTGGCCCAATTTAATTGCAGGAAATTGAGCTGAAATTGAAGGAGCAACAATAGCATATACCTTATATTTACTATTTTGTTCACTCTTTTTAATCATATCAATTACTTCAACAATATATGATTTATCATTAATAGCTCCAAATGGACATTGATAAACGCATGCCCCACATCTAATACACTTTTCTTCAGATATTTGAGCAGCATGTGTATCTTCATTCATTGAAATTGCTTTAACCTTACAAGCATTTTCGCATGGTCTTTTTCTATTGCCAATTGCATTATATGGACACACATTTGAGCATAATCCACAATTAACACATTTTGATTTATCAATATGTGCTTTTAGATGTTCATCAAATGTAATTGCACCTTTTCTACATGCATTAGCACATCTATGAGCTATACATCCTCGACAAGCATCAGTAACATAATAACCACCAACAGGACATTCATCACAAGCAATATCGATTACTTCAATAACATTAGGATTGTTTTTATCGCCACCCATTGCTAGTTTAATTCTTTCACCAACAATTGCTCTTTCCTTATATACACAACAACGCATTGTTGCTTTTGGTCCTGGAACAATTTCTTTAGGAATTTCTGTAAAACATTCCATTAATCTATCTTCAAATGCATGTTTAGCTACGCTTTTCAAAACATTATACTTTAATAATTGAACGGTTGTATCAAACTTCGCCATTCTAACTTCCTCCTAAAAATAACTGACTTTAATTTTTTTATTCATTTTTTCAAGACACTTAGATAAATCTTCAACTAATTGCATCTTTATATTAAATGTAATAGGTAATTCTGGATTTTGGTGGGCAGGATTTATTGCCTTACCAACAAAGAAATTAATATCAGTTGCTTCTTCAAACAATACTTTTGCGATTTTTGAAGCGCCATCATGACGATAATTCCATTCATAATAAAATTCATTATCATTTAAGTAATCTTTAGCATATTCTAAAACCTTTGCAAAAGTAATAACCCCTTCTGTAACTAAGTCTATACCTTCAATTTTAGCCATTGGAGGAATATCAGGAGATAAACTTTCTAAATCAACTTCTATTTCTTTACCTAAATATTTTGCCACAATATTTGATGTAGTGCCACCACAAACAATATGTTTTCCATCTTTTCCTAAGAAAAGCGATAACATTTTATTATCATTAGCTGAATCAACTGGAGGCCCAATCAATAAATTAACTGGCTTTCTTTCTCTAATTTTAATGGCACAAACTGTTGTATCATCACCAGGTTTAAATGCATATAATTGATTGCATTTATCAAGCAATAATGTTGCTGTAGACTTTGCCGAACGATCATTTTCAAAGTTTTCTTCCATAAATTTAACAATATTCTTTCTAGTCCAACCTAAATTTAATGATTGTCCAACACCAGCATGAATTGCGCCATCACTCATAAGCACGAAAACATCATCTTTCATTAATGATATTCTTGCCTTATATATTGTTTTCCCCTCAATTTCTAAAGCCGTTTCTGGATATGCTCTACTTAATCCATTTCGCAATAAAATAACTGAAGGATTATCAAAATTAATAATTTCAGCTTCGGAATTATTAACAATACGTAAAATTGTGAAAGTCGAATAAGCTAATTTTCTAACTTCACAAATTGGTAATGTTGAAGCAATTGTGGAAACACATTCTTCAAGCGGCATATTACTCGCCATCATAGTTGAAATAATCGTTGAAGTTAAGGTAGATAAAATACTAGCTTTAACCCCACTTCCAAGACCATCAGCAAGCACAATAACCGTAGATTGCTCATTTTCTTGCTCAATTATTTTTATGTGATCACCACATAATTGTTCGCCATATTTATTAACACTAGAATAACCGATTTCTGTTGTAAGATTATTCATCTTTCAAAGTCTCCTTTAATTTAGTTAAAGCAATCTTTGTTTCAGCAGTTGTCTCACCAAGCAATGAAGCAATTTCTTGTACAACTCTCATTTGCTTTTCAATCACTTTATCGGTTACTTCAATTGTTTTACGACTCATTTCATCTTTCTTTTCATGTTGAATTTCTTCTTTAGTAATATCACGCATAATAGACATTAAAATATGATAGTTTTTATCATAGATAATTGTTTCTTCGATATATTTTTTATACTCTGCTAAATATGAACGCTTATCTTTAATTGTAATTTCATCAGTCATAGCATGCATATAATCACGAGGGTCTAATATGCTAACGCTAGAAACACCGATAACATCTTTAGGCTCTCTAATATTCAAAATATTACAAGCTGATTGATTTATTAGTTGGATTTCTAACGCTTCATTTAAAACAATAATTCCATTTGGAGAATTATTAATTATTGTGTCTGAAAATGATTCAGCTTTTTCCTTTAAAAATGGCAAGCACATTGAAATATCGGCTTTTCTTTGATAAACAGCTATCGCTTTTTCACGACATGTATCATAACCACAACTTCCACAATTTAATTCATCTTCTTTGCGGGTTTTGCCCATATCTTTTAAGATTTGTTTTATGATATCTTCGCTTGGACGAGGCATATAGACATCTTTAACTTTTATTTCTTTATGCAAGTCAGTAGCGCTAGGTTGCTTAATATTAATGTCTTCTTTTCCTGTATATTTGTTGACTTCAACATAATCACGAATTAAATGCCTACGTTTTGATTTATCCATAACTGGACCACCGATACAACTGCCAATACATGCAGACATTTCAATAAAACAATGTGAAAGATTTCCATTTTTAATATCTTCTAAAGCATTCATACAATTCTCAACACCATCAAGTGTTATATATGTATAATCTGTTGGAAACTTATCCATTGAGGCAATAACACCACCAGTTGTTGGAAAAATTCGTGCCTTTCCTTTTTCATCTATATCTTTTTCATTTGGATCTAGTTCAATATTATTTTCTTCAAGCCACTTAGAAAATTCTTCAAAAGAAAGCACGCAATCAATATATCCTTGATATTCATCTGCCTCAGCCTTTTTAGAAATGCAAGGTCCTACAAAGATTGTTTTGCAATTTGGATGTTCTTGTTTTAATTTTGCCCCATGGGCAAGCATTGGTGATAAAACATCAGCTAAATATGGTAGCAAACTAGGATAATATTTTTGAATTAAAGTATTAATTGAATGACAACAAGAAGTAATAATAATATCTTTTTCTTGGTTTTTAACCATTTCTTCATAACGCTTTTTGACAATAGTAGCACCTACTGCTGTTTCTTCAGCACCTGCTAATCCTAATTTTTTAACAGCCTTATCAATAGCCTTAATAGTAATACCATCATAATTTGCAATAAAAGAAGGGGCTATGCTAACATAGACCTCTTCCTTATTTTGTACGAACGATTTAGCAATTGGCAAATCATCACGAATTAACTTTGCATTTTGTGGACAAACGACAAAACACTTACCACACATTATACATTCATCATATACAATAAGGGCTTGGTCATTTGCAAAACTAATTGCTTTTACAGGACAATTACGAATGCATTTATAGCAATTTTTGCAATTTGATTTTTTTAACTTTAGATATTCTCTCATACTAAAGTCCCCCTAACTGAAATTTTTTTATTATAAAGCTTCTAGTACATATTTGTTAAAAACTTCTTCAAAATTTTCTGGAGTAACACCTGTTACAATTTCGTCATTAAATTTTACACTAACTCCAGCAGAAGCACATTTTCCTAAGCAGAAAGCAGCACTTAATTTAACTTTTTCAGTTAAATTATTCTTTGCTAAATGTTCTTTCATTAATTCAATAATTGGATAAGATCCTTTTAAATGACAAGAACTTCCTACACATACATAAATGTTCATACAAATAATTCCTCCTAAATTAATTTCCTTTATAAGCTTTTCTTAAAATTTCTTCCATGTCTTCTACTAATGGAACACGTGGATTTGCAGGAGAACATTGATCCTCATAAGCAAGTAAAGCAACTTTTTTGATTTGAGCATTCCATTCTTCTTCTTCAATTCCACAATCTTGGAAATTCATACCGATTCCAATTTCTTTTCCTAAATTCATAACTGCATCAGCAAAACTCTTTACACCTTCTTCAGGAGTAGCTGCAGGTAAACCTAATAATTTTGCAATTTCTTGATATTTAATATCAGCTTTATAGTAATCATATTTTGGCCATGTAGATAATTTTTGTGGAACAGTTCCATTATATTTAATTACATGAGGCAATAAAATCGCATTTGTTCTACCATGTGATGTATGGAATATTCCACCAATTTTATGTGCTAAAGAGTGGTTCATTCCTAAGAATGCATTTGCAAATGCCATACCAGCAATTGTTGAAGCATTATGCATTTTTTCACGAGCTTCTAAATCATTTTTTCCATTTTTAACTGCACGAGGTAAATATTGGAATACCAATTTAATTGCTTGTAATGCAAGACCATCAGTAAAATCACTAGCTAATACTGAAACATATGCTTCAACAGCATGTGTCAATACATCCATACCAGTTTCAGCTGTTACACGAGCTGGTAATGAAGTTGTAAATTCAGGATCAACAATAGCAATTGTTGGTGTTAATGAATAATCAGTCAATGGATACTTTTTATTTTCTGCTTTATTTGAAATAACAGCAAATGGAGTTACTTCAGAACCAGTACCAGAAGTAGTAGGAATACAAATTAATTTTGATTGTTTTCCTAATTCAGGATACTTAAATGCTCTCTTACGAATATCCATAAATTTTTGTTTTAAATCATCAAAATTTACTTCTGGATGTTCATAGAACAACCACATTCCCTTAGCAGCATCCATAGCACTTCCACCACCTAATGCAATAATTGTATCAGGTTTGAATGCTTGCATAGACTTTAATCCACGTCTTACTGTTTCAATATCAGGATCTGGTTCAACATCACAGAATAATTGAATTTGAACAGGATTTCTTCTTAAATTTAATTGTTCTGTAATTTTATTTAAATAACCAAGTTCAACCATTGATGTATCTGTAACAATGAATACTTTCTTAGCATCTTTCATACTTCTTAAATATTCAATTGAATTTCTCTCAAAATAAATTTTTGAAGGTACTTTAAACCATTGCATATTATTTCTCCTTTTTCCTACCTTTTTAATATTTAGTAAGTTTACAGCACTTACATTTCCACCAATTGAGTTATGTCCATATGAACCACAACCTAAAGTTAATGAAGGTAAGAATGAATTATATACATTACCAATTCCTCCAAAAGTAGATGGAGAATTCCAAATAACACGCATTGCTTTAACTTTCACACCAAATTCATCAGCAGTTGCTTGTTCTTTAGTATGAATAGCAGCACTATGTCCTAAACCATTAAATTCAACCATTTGAGCAGCTTTATTAAATCCATCTTCTAATGATTTAGATTTTAAAATTGCTAAAACTGGTGAAAGTTTTTCTCTTGTTAAAGGTTCAACAGGTCCAACTTTACTACATACAGCAGCAAGAATTACTGTATTATCAGGAACGTTAAATCCAGCATGTTCTGCAATCCATTTTGCACTTTTTCCAACCATATCAGCATTTAATCTTGCTTGGTCAACCTCAGCACTTCCACTTGCAACTCCAAAAGCAAATAATTCTAATTTTTTCTTTTCTTCTGCATTACAGAAATAAACACCATAACGTTTAAACTCAGCAATTACATCATCATAAATTTCTTTATCAATAATACAAGCTTGTTCAGATGCACAAATCATACCATTATCAAATGACTTTGACATTACAATATCATTAACTGCTTGTTTGATATTTGCACTTTTTTCAATATATGCAGGAACATTACCAGCACCAACACCCATGGCTGGTTTTCCACATGAATAAGCAGCTTTAACCATTGCATTACCACCAGTTGCTAAAATACTTGCAACACCTGGGTGATTCATCAATGCTCCTGTTGCTTCCATTGATGGATATTCAATCCATTGAATACAATTTTTAGGAGCTCCAGCCTTTACTGCAGCATCTAACATTGTTTGAGCTGCTAATTTACTACATAATTGAGCATTTGGATGGAATCCAAAAATAATTGGATTTCTTGTTTTTAAACAAATAAGACACTTAAAGATAACTGTTGATGTAGGATTTGTTACAGGAGTAACACCAGCAATAACACCAATTGGATCTGCAATTTCAGTAATACCTGTAACAGGATTTTCACTAATAACACCTACTGTTTTTAGATGTCTCATATTATTTACAACATATTCACATGCAAATAGATTCTTTGTAGCCTTATCTTCGAATACGCCTCTTTTTGTTTCTTCGATTGCAGCCATTGCCAAACCACCATGATGGTCAAGACCAGCAACAGAACATTTTGCAACAATATAGTCAATTTGTTCTTGAGTTAAAGCCTTAAATTCCTCTAAAGCTTCTAAACCATTTTGTACTAATTCATCAATCATTTGATTAACATTAATTTCACTCATTTTTTATACCTCCAAAATTACTTCTTAGCCGCCATCTTTACTTTTAAATGACGAGATAAAACAGCCAATGAAGATGCCATATTCTCATTTTGCACTAAAATATTTTCAGGAACATTTAGATGAACAGGAGCAAAGTTCCAAATAGCCAAAACGCCACCTTTAATCATCTTATCACAAACATCCTGAGCACAATGAGCTGGTACTGTAATAATTCCAATATGAACTTGTAATCTTCTAACTAAATCTTCTAATTTATCAATCGAAGAAACCTTAATTCCATTTATTTCTTGATTAAATAAATAAGGATCATTATCAAAAGCAGCGATAATCTCAAGACCATAATTTTCAAACCCTTTATAATGGAGTAATGCTCTACCAAGAGAACCAACCCCAACTATAACAGCATGGTCAACATTGTTATAACCTAAAAAAGTTTCAATATCTTCAATCAAATAATTTACATTGTGACCTGTTTTAGGCTTTCCATCTCTTTTACTAACACTAGCAATATCTTTTCGAACTTGTACTTCATTCAAATTCAATTCTAATGCTATCATCGGAGATGAAATATTTATAATTCCTTCTTCCTGCTTTTTTTTCAGATAATTCAAATAGAATGGGAGTCTTTGCAACGCCTGTTTTGAAATCGTTTTTACTTGATTTTTCAACATTTTCCAGCACCTCCAGCATATCGACATTTTTTTATCGATATGATTTTATCAATATCAAGTTGTACTGTCAATAAATATATACCTTTCTTAGAAAGAAAGCGTTTACTTTACTAAACTAATTTTATCACAAAAGCAATGTCTTAGTGAATACATTTTCCAAAAAATATTTATTTTTTTACGATTTAAAAAGTTTAATATAGCTCATTAACTGCTATTTTAAAATCATCACTACAAAATAAATAACTTCCAGACACTAATATATCCACTCCAGCATGAACCACAAGATTAGCTGTTTCCTTTTGAATTCCACCATCAACTTCTATTAATATTTTTAAATTATGTTCATTAATAAACTTTCGCAACTCCCTGATTTTTTCCAAAGAGTTAGCTATAAATTTTTGGCCTCCAAATCCAGGTTCAACCGACATTATTAAAACCACATCAATTTCTTTTTTTAATAAAAGTGGAAATAATACTTCGACTGGAGTATTAGGTTTTATCGAAATACCAACTTTTTTCTTTTCTTCCTTAATTTTTTCTATTGTACTTAAAACTTCATTTTCATTATCACATGCCTCCAAATGAAAAGTAATCAAATCAGCTCCAGCAATAGCAAATTCATGTATATATTTTATTGGATGCACAATCATTAAATGCGTATCAAAAAAAAGTTCGGTAACGTTTCTAATACTTTTTATTACTGGAATACCGAAAGAAATATTAGGCACAAATTGTCCATCCATTACATCTAAATGGATCATTTTGCAACAAGACTCTACTTTTTTTAATTCACGGCCTAAATTTACAAAATTAGCGCTCAATAATGAAGGTGATACTTTTATTTCATTCATCTTAATACCTTTCCTTTCTATTTAATATTTCATTTAATATTTCAATATAAGTATTATAATGTTCTTCTAAAATTTCTCCGTTTTCAATTGCTTCTCTTACTTTACATCCAGGTTCACTATTATGTAAACATCCTCTAAACTTACAATTTGCAAAATATTTTTCAAAGCCCGGAAATGAACTTGCTAAATCCTCTTTATTAATTCTAACTATTTCAAAATCAATCGAAGAAAATCCTGGTGTATCACCAATCCAAGTGTTATCATCAAGTTTAATATACTCAACAATCCTCGTAGTATGTTTTCCTCTGCCTAGTGCTTTAGATGTTTCACCTTCACTTTGACGTTCACAGCCAACTAAAGCATTGATTAACTTAGATTTACCTACTCCCGTTTGTCCTGTAAAAATAGTTTTACGATTTTGAATTATACTTAATATTTTATCAATATTTTCTTTCGTTTTAGCTGAATAACATATCACCTTATAACCCAGTTGTTGATACATTCTTTCAATATGTTGATATTCAGAATAAGGAAAATCTGTTCGATCGCATTTTGAAATACATAAAATAGGTTTTATATTTGCCATTGCCAATAAAACCATAAAACGATTAATCAATTTAGGAGACACATAAGGATCAACAAGCGAAGCAACAACTATCACTTGATCGATGTTGCTAACTTTAGGACGAATCAAATAATTCTTGCGAGGAAAAACTTTAGTAATCACATAGCGCTTATCATCTTCTTGTTTGGTAATTTCAACATTATCACCGACTAATAATTTTTCAACTTCTTTTTTTATTTTCCCCCGAGCTACACAAGGATAAATTTGTTTGTTGCTATATACTTCATAATAATTAGCATTTGCTCTTATAATAAAGCCTTCCATTGTTATTCACCTTTTATTTTTTCATTTAAAATTTTCATGTTTTTAGCTCGTAATTGGCCACAAGCCGCATCAATATCACTGCCAAATTCTTTTCTAATTGTAGCATTAACACCCAACTTTTTTAATTTATTAGCAAACTTTTCAATATCCTCTCTTTTTGAACGTTTGTATAAATGTTCATCAACCGAATTATAAGGAATCAAATTTACATACGAATTTATTCCGTTCAATAATGAAGCAAGTTGTTTAGCACACAAATCAGAATCATTTATTCCTTTTAACATTATATATTCAAAAGTAACACGGCGATTTGTTTTACTCTCATAATACCTAATTGCAGCCATTAATTCCTCTAAGGGATAGGCTTTATTAATTTTCATTATTTGATTTCTTATTTCATTATTTGGTGCATGCAAAGAAATTGCTAAATTGATTTGCAACTTTTCTTCAGCATATTGACGAATTTTATCCACAAGGCCACAAGTTGATACCGTAATATGTCGGGCACCAATTGCCAATGAATGTGGATGATTAATTATTCTAATAAAATCCATTACATTATCATAATTATCAAATGGTTCGCCAGTTCCCATTACCACAACATGACTAACTCTTTCACCTTCTGCCAATTGGCTCTCCATAACTAAGATTTGTGCAACCATTTCACCAGCAGTTAGATTTCTTTGTTTCTTTAATAACCCACTAGCACAAAAAGAACATCCCATATTACATCCTACTTGGCTAGTAACACAAACTGCATTTCCATATTCATATCTCATTAAAACAGTTTCAACTTTAGAACCATCATCAAGTTCTAACAGTAATTTTATTGTGCCATCGTGAGCAACTTGTTTAACCACGATTTTAGGGAGTTCTAAGGCGAAATCATTATTTAACACTTCAATAAATTTTATTGAAATATCACTCATCAAAGAAAAATCACGAACTTTTTTTTCATAAACCCAAGTATATAATTGTTGTGCTCTAAATTTCTTTTGGCCATATTCTTCCATTAAATTTTGAAGTTTTTCAAAAGAATAATCATAAAATCTATGCATGACTAACTCCTTTCTTTAATTTAGCAATATAAAATCCATCGCTATCATATTCATATGGGAAAATAATCTTTTCTTCTAATAAAAAATAGTCAGGATGTTTTTCAATAAATTTTCTAATTTGTTTTTCATTTTCATTTTTATTTAAGGTACATGTTGAATAAACTAAAATTCCATTTTCTTTTAAATATAAATTAGCACTTTCTAACAGTTTTATTTGATCGCTAATAATACTATCAATTCGTTCAGGAGTTATTTTTCTTAAAATATCTGGTTTTCTTCTAACTACTCCTAATCCAGAACAAGGTGCATCCAAAAGAATTTTATCAAACATTTCCTTTTTGAAATCATTTTCTAAAGCAGTGGCATCTGCAACTTTTGTTTCTACATTAGTTATTCCAAGTCGTTGCATACCATCATTAAGTAACTTTACTCGATGTTCATATAAATCTAAAGCATAGATTTTTCCTTTATTATTCATTAGTTCTGCTATATGACCTGTTTTAGATCCCGGAGCAGCACACATATCTAAAATCAAATCATTTTCTTTTGGTTCTAAAATATCAGCAACTAATTGTCCAGATTCATCTTGTACACTAATTTCACCATTCTTAAATTCATCTAATTCTGAAATTCTTTTATTTCCTAAATAAATGAGAGAATTTTTAGCTAATTTTCCTAAAATAAATTTTTTATTTAACAATTTTTCTTTAGATGTTTTAAGTATATTTACTCTAACTGCAAATGGTGCCTCTTTTAAATTTGCTTTAATAATATCTTTAGTAGTTTGAATTCCATATTGTGATTCCCACATTTTGCAGACAAACATTGGAGTATTTCCCGCAACACTTAAATAATGTAAATATGAAGGAAAATCATTAATTTTAGGCTTATGATTTTCTCTAGTTAATGTTCGTAAAACACCATTTGTAAAACTTGCTCCCGCTTTTCCATCAAGTGTCTTCATAAATTCAACTGCCTCATTGATAATCGCATATGAAGGAGTTTTATCCATATATCTTAATTGATATAAAGACATTATTAACATTAATTTCATTTTATCCTTAACAACTTTTCCTTTAGTAACTTGATCAATTTCAAACTCTAAAGAAGAAAATCGTTGTAATGTACCATGAACAAGCATTGTTAAAAACTTTTTATCTACCATTGATAAAGGTTCCTCTCGCAGTGCCTTGTCCAAAGCAATATTCGAATATAAATCATCGTGCAAGATATCCCATAATACTTTGAACGCTATTTCTCTTACTTTCATTTTTTACTCCTCCTATTAATCATCTAAAGGGTTAACATCAATCGTTAAATTGACTTTGATATTTCCTTTCATTTTTTCTTTAATTTGATGTAATTTTTTTAAAACAGTTTCTGTATCTTTATATTTTAATAATAAGCGCAAACGATATTGATCGTTTAATTTTGCTAAAAAGGGTTCAGCAGGTCCTAACACTATTAAATCTGCTATTTTACATGATAATAAATAATTTTTTATTTCATATGCTTTCTTTTCTAATAATTCTCTATTTTTAGATGACAAAATTAAAGATGTTAAGTAGCGATATGGGGGATACTTTCTTAGTAATCGATATTGCATTTCTTGGTTGTAAAAGCCCTCATAATCTTGCTTAGCTGCATATTTAATGGCATAATGGTCAACATTATTTGTTTGAATTATACCATACCCCTTTTTTGAGGATCTGCCACTTCTTCCAACAACTTGTGCTAACAAATCAAAAGTTCTTTCACTTGCACGATAATCTATTGATAAGCCAATATCGGCATTCAAAACACCTACAAGGGTAATATTTTCAAAGTCTAATCCTTTAGCAATCATTTGTGTACCTAAAAGAATATCATATTTCCCTTCACCAAAATCATCTAAAATCGTTTGATATTTTTTAGTTATAGTAGCAGAATCATAATCCATTCTAACAACTTTAGCACTAGGAAATAATTTATTAATCTCTTCTTCAACTTTTTGTGTGCCGAAGCCACCACTTCTCAAATATGAGGAACCACATTCAGGACAATAAAATGATTTATTTATACTTAAGCCACAATAGTGGCATTTTAAGGTATTATCATTTTTATGATAAGTTAAAGGAACATCACAATGAGGACATTTAAAAGTATATCCACACGACTTACAAGTTACATTATGAGCATATCCTCTTTTATTTAACAATAATAGAACTTGTTCATTATTAACTAAACAATCATTAATTTTTTCGATTAATCTTTTTGAAAAAATAGAATAATTTTCTCTTTTTATTTCATTCAACATATCAATAATTTCTACGCTTGGTAAACCATGCAAAGAAATCCGATTTTTTAAATATAATTGATGATAAACATTTTTACTTGCACGAGCCTTAGTTTCTAAACTAGGAGTTGCCGATCCTAACAACACTTTTGCTTTATTTTGCTTTGCCCTAAAGATAGCTACATCCCGAGCATGATATCTAGGCATTGAATCTTGCTTATAGGCTTCACTTTGTTCCTCGGCGAAAATAATAATGCCAATATTGATTAGAGGAGCAAAGATGGCACTACGGCCTCCAATAACAACAGTTACTACTCCTCTTAAAATTCGACGATATTCATCATATTTTTCTCCATTAGATAGTCCACTATGAAAAACTGCAATGCAATCACCGACTCTTTCTTTAAATCTCCTAACCATCTGTGGAGTCAAAGAAATTTCAGGGACCAAAATTAAAACTTTTTTATTTTGCGCTAAATAATATTGAGTTAAACGAATATATATTTCAGTTTTTCCACTACCAGTTACACCTTCAAGTAAGAATGTTTTATCACTACTATTAATAATATCATTTATTGCGTTATTTTGTTCTTCCGACAAAATAACCTCTTTTTCTAGTAGTGGTACAATTTCTTGATATGGATTGCGATATACTTCTTTTTCAAATACTTCAATCAAATCTTTTTTTATTAACGCATTAACGACTGCATTAGTAAATGGGAGTTCACTTTTTTTGTAGCCATCGCTACCATAAGGAACCAAAAAATTTAAACATTCATCTTGTTTTGTTGTTGTTTTACATTTAGAAGATGTTGTTATCGTTCTCACATACTTAGCCATTTTCATTTTTACATGTTTATTTGAATTAGGCTTTAACGATGGAGGTAACATTGTTTGTAAGCAAGAAATTAACGAAGAAACTGTATTGTGTGCCATATATTTTGCAACTTCCAATAATTCATCATTTAATAATGGTTTTTCATCAATTACATCAATTATTTCTTTAATTGAATAACCATTTTGGTCTTCGTATTCTTTTTTAGTTATATTTATATTTTCTACACTCATTACATACCCAACAAGCAAAGTATTATTAAATGGAACAGTAATTCTAACACCAGCTACTACATTTTTATTTTCTGGTACTTCATAAGAAAAAGAAGTATCTAATGAAAACACCTGATGCTCAATTCGTACATTAGCAATTTTCATCAAATCCCTCCTTTAATGTGCATGATATTGTTTCAAATATTTTTCAGTTTCATTTAACTAAGAAATACAATATCTTTTAATTTTTTTGATAGTATATTAATTTTTCGAATAAAATTTTAAAATAAAGATTCATCATTATTTCACTAATTTATTTTTTCAAAATATGATTAAAATAAATCATTAATATTTTTTTAACTATATCATAAATAATTATACAACAAAAATACTTTATTTAAAAGAAAAACCTCTGGTTTTACTAAAAAAACAGTGTTAAGTTACAATACATGTGAGACTTTCTGAAACAGTTTAGACGAAATAATGAA
>CAZYEI010000002.1:0-76974 GCA_964646425.1 uncultured Eubacteriales bacterium
AGATGGAGAAAAAACATCAGTAAAAGCTAACGTTTTAAAATTATTAAAAGATAAATATAATTTTGAAGAAGAAGATTTTTTAAGTGCCGAGATTGAAGTTGTGCCTAGTGGCAAGGCTAGAGATTATGGATTAGATAGAAGTATGGTTGCTGGATATGGTCATGATGATCGAGTATGTGGTTTTACTTCATTAAGAGCAATTTTGGATTTAGAAAAGATACCTGAATATACTAGTTGCTGTATTTTAGTGGATAAAGAAGAAGTTGGAAGCATTGGTGCAACTGGTGCTCAATCATTATTTTTCGAAAATTCAATTGCAGAACTTTTATCTAAGGAAAATAAGTGCTCTTTACTTGCTCTTAGACATGCTTTAGAAAATACTAAGATGCTTTCTAGCGATGTTAGTGCAGGTGTTGATCCATTGTATAGTCATGTTAATGATATGAAAAATGCGGCATTTTTAGGAAAGGGTGTTGTATTTAATAAATATACAGGAGCAAGAGGAAAAAGTGGTTGCAATGATGCAAATCCTGAGTTTGTTGCTTGGTTAAGAAATGTAATGGATACTGCTAATGTTAATTATCAAACTGCCGAACTTGGTAAAGTTGATCAAGGTGGTGGTGGTACAATTGCTTTTATTTTAGGGAATTATAATATGAATGTAATTGATTGTGGCGTACCAGTTTTAAATATGCATGCACCGTGGGAGATTGTATCTAAAGTAGATGTTTATGAGGCATATTTGGCTTATAAAGCTTTTTTAGAGGCATAAAAAAACAAAAAGAGATTTTGAGAAAAAATCTCTTTTTTTATCATAAAGAAATCAATTTCTTTTTATAGTGGAAAAAAGTAAATAGTAATGTTAAAATATATATGTAATATATTTTTGGGAGGTATTTATGAACCAACAACTTGACTTCTATAAAATAAATAAAGGAAATCCAATCGAAGGATTCAAAGATTATTCCTTAGCTGCTGCAAGAGAGGGAATTGTTTTATTAAAAAATGAAGATAATGTTTTGCCGTTAATTAATAAAAAAATTGCTGTATTCGGAAGGATTCAAAATTCTTATTATAAGAGTGGAACTGGTTCAGGTGGACTGGTTAATGTTTTGCACGTTTCTTCGATCATTGAAGGATTATTAGCTAATCCTCGAGTATCTGTTAATAAAAAATTATTAAATATTTATAATGAGTGGACTGCCGAAAATCCATTTAATGCTGGAAATGGAATGTGGGCAAGCGAACCATGGTGCCAAAAAGAAATGCCATTGGATGAAAATATTGTTAAAGAGGTTTCTTGTGAATCTGAAGTTGCAATTATTATTATTGGTAGAACTGCTGGAGAAGATAGAGATAACTTTAATGGTGAAGGAAGTTATTGCTTAACTAAAGAAGAAGATGAAATGCTTGCTGTTGTTACTAGACATTTTAAAAAAGTTGTTGTTTTATTAAATGTTGGTAATATTATTGATATGTCCTTTATGGATAAATATGCCATTTCAAGTGTCTTATATGTATGGCATGGCGGAATGGAAGGAGGAATAGCTGTTAGTGATGTTTTAACAGGACTTGTTTCTCCAAGTGGTAAAATGAGTAATACAGTACCTTATTCAATTGAAGATTATCCATGCTTCAAGAATTTTGGCGGTTATGACAGAAATATATATGTTGAAGATATTTATGTTGGCTATCGATATTTTTTAACATTTGCTCCAAATAAAATTAGATTTCCATTTGGCTATGGATTATCATATACAAAATTTGATATTAAAACTCTTAATGTTAATGAAACTAAAGATAGTTATATTTTTAAAGTAAAAGTAACAAATAATGGAAATTATCGTGGTAAAGAGGTTGTTCAAATATATGTTGAAGTTCCTCAAGGAAAACTTGGAAAACCCCTTCGACAATTAGTTGGATATAAGAAAACTAAAGAATTAGATTGTCAAGAGACTGAGATTTTAGAAATTGTTGTATTAAAAAGATATTTTGCATCTTTTGATGATATAGGTGTTACCGGAAATTTAAATTGCTTTGTTCATGAGCCTGGTGAATATAAGTTCTATGTCGATAATTCTTCAAATACAGATAAATTAGCATTTAAAACAATTTATAAAGAACTAATTGTTGTTGAAAAATGTCATGCTGCTTGTGAACCGTGTGAAGAGTTTGAACGAATGATTCCGAAAATTGAAAATAATAAATTAGTTGTTTCTTATGGAAAAGTTAGTGCTAAAAAACAAAATCAAGCAGAGCATATATCAAGTGAAAAACTACCTTTATATTCTGGAAATAAAAAAGGAACTTTGCTTGATGTTGAAAATGGTAAACTAACTTTAGATGAGTTTGTAGCTTCTCTAGACATTACTGATTTGGCAATGCTGGCAAGAGGAGAAGGAATGTCTAGTTATAAAGTAACTAGTGGTACGGCTGCTGCATATGGGGCAGTTAGTCAATCATTGGTTGACAAAGAAATACCTATTGCATGTGCTGCTGATGGTCCTTCAGGAATTAGAATGGATAGTGGCCAACAAGCAACAAGTTTGCCAAATGGAACATGTCTAGCTTGTTCGATGAATGATGAATTAATAAAAGAATTATATTATTTAGAGGGTAAAGAATTAATTGCTTATAATATTGATACATTATTAGGACCAGGCATGAATATCCATCGTTTTCCTTTGAATGGAAGGAATTTTGAATATTTTAGTGAGGATCCATATTTAACTGGTATGATGGCTACTGCAATTACAAGAGGATTACAACAAGCTGGAACTACTGGAACATTAAAACATCTTGCTTGTAATAATCAAGAATTCCGTAGATTTGATTGTGATTCTGTTTTGTCAACACGAGCACTTAGAGAAATTTACTTAAGGGGTTTTGAAATCGCTGTTCGTGAAGGAAAATCAAGAATTATTATGACATGTTATAATCCTATAAATGGAATTTGGGGCGCAGGTAATTATGATTTAAATACCTTGATCGTTCGTCAAGAATGGGGGTTTGACGGTATTATAGTAACTGACTGGTGGGCAAAAATGAATGATGAAGAAAATGGCCCTGCAGAAAGAAATAATTCAAAAGCAATGATTAAATCACAAAATGATATTTATATGGTCACTGGCTGTCCCGAAAAAAATAGTGCCGATGATAATACAATTGAGGCATATGAAAAAGGATTGCTTTCTAAAGAGCAATTGCAAAGAGGAGCCAAAAATATCTTATCTTTTTTGATGAAAACACCTGCTTGGAAAAGAAAACTTGAAAAAGATGATACTCCAAAACCATTATTTACTAAATATAGTCCAACTATTGAAAATGTTTTTATAGATGGTGAAGAATTTAAGGATTTTAATGAAATTATTCATTTCTATTATTTAAATGAAAAAATGGTAAATAAAATTGAGTTTAAATGTAAATATAATTATGATGTTTTTTATTCAACAGCTGATTGTGAAACTATTATTGTTGTAGTTTATAAAGAAAAACTTAATGAGATATATTATTTTAATTTGAATAGTGGTAATAAAAGAATTAATAAAAATATATTTGATTTTGAAAATGTATCATTAGAAAATGTGATTAAAGTTTGCAATCAACCGTGGTATACTGCAGAAATTGATTTATCAAAATTTAGTACTAAAACAAATAAGATTTATGTTGATGAAAACAATATAGTAAAAGATTGTTATAAAAATGAACATATTTCATATCCGATTGATGTTGAAAGTTATGGTAAATATATTATTTCAATAACAATGAAATGTGAAGCACCATTACTTGCTCAAGTTCCGTTCTCGATTTTTGTTGATCAAACTAATAAATCTACATTAACGGCTGGCTCTACAAATGGAGATTTTGTTGAAGTTAATTCACATATTATTATTGAAAAAGGAATACATCATCTTTCATTTAAATTTAATACAACAGGCATTGAAATTTCAAAAATAAAAATTATTAAGCATATGTAAATTTAAAAAAATGATGGTGTCCAAATTAACGGAATGCCATCATTTTTAGTTACTGTTATTTTAGTTTTTGATTTAATATTAGCTCACTCTTATATTATAGCATAATATAATTAAATATTACTAGACTAATATTTAGGTAATTTTATGATAAAATATAATTGTAGATAAAATCTACAAGAGAGGAGCTATATTATATGAAATATCAAATTATTGGAAAAAACATAGAAGTTACAGAGGCGATCCGAAACAAGATTATTAAAAAGCTTTCGGACTTTGACAAATATTTAATTATTTCTGATGATCAAGAATGTAGAGTGGTTGTTAGCGTTGGACCAAATTATCAAAAAATTGAAGTAACAATTCCTACAAAAGTAGCTCTATTACGTTCTGAAGTTAAACATGAAGATTTATATGCTGCAATTGACTTGGTGGTTGATAAATTAGAAGATCAAATGAGAAGAGTTAAAACAAAATTAGATCGTACTCATAATGAAAAATTAAGTAGAGCATTAGTTTGGGAAAAAGTGAAAAATGACCCTGAAGATGAGATCGTATTTGTAAAAACCAAAAATATAACACTAGAAGAATATGATTTAGATGAAGCAATAGCTAAAATGGAATTATTAGGACATTCATTCTTTATTTATAAGGATATAGATGATAAGAAAACTGCTGTTGTTTATAAGAGATTTGAAGGAGGATATGGTGTTATTTTAGTTGAGTAGTTAAGTAAAAAGGACAAATGTCCTTTTTATTTTTTTTGTATAAAAACTAAAATTATTAATAGGTAATAGAAAATAAAGATTAGTTTTGATATAATACTAAAAGAGAAAAGAGATGGGGATTATGTCAACAATAATTGGTATTGCTGGAGGAACAGCAAGTGGAAAAACAACAATTGCAAAAAGATTAGCTGAAAATCAAAATGAAATTGGTTATATTGCTATGTTAAGATTAGATGATTACTATAAGGATTTGTCGCATTTACCACTTGAAGAACGAAAAAAGATTAATTTTGATCATATGGATATATTTGATTTTGATTTGTTAATTTCTGATATTAATAAATTAAAAAATGGAAATACAATTAACTCTCCGGTATATGATTATGTTAATCATACAAGAATGATTGGCAAATATCGAAGTGTTGAACCAAGCAGTGTAATTATTGTTGAAGGTATTCACGCTCTTGCGGAACCGAATTTACGAAATTTATTTGATATAAAGATATATGTTGATACTGCTGATGATATTAGATTTATTCGTAGATTAAAAAGAGATATTGAGGATAGAGGAAGAACAATGGATTCGGTTGTTAATCAATATTTAGCGACGGTAAGACCAATGCATTTGCAATTTGTAGAACCAAGTAAAAGATATGCCGATATTATTATTCCTGAAGGTGGTAAAAATGAAGTTGCCATTAATATTCTAACAAATAAAATTATTGAACTTTGTAAAAATAAGTAGGTGTAAAAATGAAATTGCCGGATTATAATAATTCAAATTTAAATTTGATTAATTCATTGTTAAAACATTATGGAGTTGATTCAAATAAAAAAGGATTGCCTATTATTGATAAACTATTAGAAAATAATAAATATAAAAAAGTTGTTCTAATAATTATGGATGGAATGGGACATCACAATTTAGTTGCTACTAGAAAGAAAGATTCAATTTTGTTAAATAATGAATATGGACCTATATCAACAATTTTTCCTTCTACTACAGCAGCAGTTATGACAATGTATGAAGCTGCAAAACCAGTATGTGAAAGTGGGTGGGTAGCATGGTCAACATATTTTAAAGAGATAAATAAGTCAATTGATTTATTTACTGGAAGAGATAGTTTATCACAAGAGATTGTTAATTATTCATATAAAGACTTAATTAAATATGAATCTATTTATAAAATGATTAATAAGGTAGCTAAAAATATAGATGTTTATCAAATATATCCTGAAAATGTAAAAAAAGAACAAGAACCATGTAAACAACAAAAATATAACACAATTGTTGAAATGATAGATATAATCACTAATTTAATTGAAGATAATAAAGAAAAATTTGTTTTTGCATATTGTAATCAACCTGATTCATCAATGCATTCTACAGGACCAAATTCCAAAGAAGTAAATTTATTGTTGGATGAATTTGAAGATTTAGTTAGTGTTTTATATAATCGTCTTGACGATGAAACACTTATTATTATAACTGCTGATCATGGTCAAATAGAAATAACTCAAACATATTATTTGAATAAATATAAAGACTTGATGGATATGCTTGTAATGCCACCACTTTTAGAAGGAAGAGTTAGAAGCTTTTTTGTTAAAAATGGTTATTTATTAAAGTTTAAAGAGAAATTTTTGGAATATTTTGGAGAAGATTTTATTCTATATAATCGTAATGATATTTTAAATGAAAAGATATTTGGAGATGGGATACCACATAATGTGTTTGATGACTCAATTGGAGATTATGTTGCAATAGCAGTTAAAAATGCAGTTTTAGATTATATTTCTCCAATTCTTGGGGATGATGGTTTTGTTTTTAAGGGTCATCATGGCGGATTAACTAAAGAGGAAATGGAAATCCCTTTAATTATTTTGAAAAAAGGTGATATTAATGATTAAAGTAGGTATAATCGGCGGTGGTGCAACCGGGCTTATGTGTGCTGCTAAACTTTCAAAAACTAGAGGTACTATTATAGATATTCTTGAAAAAGAAAAAAGAGTGGGTAAGAAAATTTTACAAACAGGAAATGGCAGATGTAATTTCACAAATATGAATGTGAAACCTGAAAAATATAATTCTCCAAATTTTGTTAAATCAATCATAAATGAATATTCTCCAAATTTACTTAGAGATGAATTTTTTTCTATGGGATTGGTAAGTTATCAAGATGAAGAAGCAAGGTGCTATCCATTAAGTGATAGTGCTACAAGTGTTTTAGATGTCTTGAGAAATAAATGTAAGATAAATGGAGTTTTTGAAAAAACTGATCATGAAGTATTACAAATAAAAAAAACAAAATCGGGATATCAAGTTATATGTAAATATAATCAAAATGAAGATGTTTCATATGAATATGATTATGTAGTTATTTGTACTGGAGGAAGTGCCAAGCCATTACCTTTTGTTGAAAAACTAAATATAAACTATACCAAAACTAAACAGTCATTATGTGCGATAAAGGCTAATGTTTCGGGATTAACCGGAATTAGAAGCAATGTTAGAGCTTCATTATACTTAGACGATGTTTTGATTAAGCAAGATGAAGGAGAAATTTTGTTTAAAGATGGAGCTTTATCTGGAATAGTGATGTTTAATTTATCTGCTTTCGTTGCAAGAAACAGCAATTTTAAAAATGGTTATATTGAAATTGATTTATTGCCATCTTATGATGAAAATTCATATTCTAATTTATGGGATAATCGAATAAAAAATTTAAAAAATATTTCACTAGAATTATTTATGATTGGTATGTTTCCTAAAATGTTAGCACAATATATTATTAAAAAAAGTGGGCTAAGTCAAGACCTTGTTATTAAAGACTTGAATAAAAAGAATTTAGAATATTTGAAATATATTTGTAAGCATTTAAAATTTGAAATAAAGCCTAATTTTGCTAGCAATAATTCACAAGTCATACATGGTGGTATTGACTTGAAAGAAGTAAAAGATACTTTAGAATTAATTAAATATAAAAATATATTCGTTGGTGGTGAGGTATTAGATATTGATGGTGAATGTGGTGGCTATAATTTGCATTTTGCTTTTTCTTGTGGTTTGAAAATTGCTAATTTAATAAAAAAATAAAAAGTCCATATAAAGTTTATATAATTACTTTATATGGACTTTTTTAGTGTTTGTTTTTTACGTATTGATTGATAAAATCATTTAAAAACGGAATAATCAAATTTTGATAATTGTCATATAAATCATCAAATGCGTTTTTAATTCCCATTTTATCAAAAGTTTCGATATCTTCTGCTAATCTTCCTTCTAGTTCTTTAAATAATTCTAATAATAACATTAGCATAATCAAAAATTGTTCTTTAAATGAAGTTCTATTTTTATATAGTTTAATATTGTTGACCCATGCATATGGAGTTACGTGACTATATGCACAACTTTCTTCATAAAGCCCAAGTACATAATCAATAATGTTTATATGAATGTTATATTGTTCTAGTTCTTCATTAATACCATTCATAAGCCCAGTTACTGAAAAACTTAATAAAGAAGGAAGATTTAAAATATAATCATTGTCCAATCCTTTTAAATATAAGGCCCATGCATTAAGTCTTACTGCATTATTTCTATCAATATCACGATTATGGAATTTTTTATAATAGTCAATAATTAAGTCAATTGATTTTTGATATTTTTCAGTTTCTTCTGCAAATGCTTGATTTACTTCATCGTTAATTTTGACATTTTGTGAAGATAAAAAGTTTTTAATCGTAAATTTTGCTTGGTAACCTTTTATATATTGATGAATATAATATATTTTATTACGTTCATTATCTTCGTTAATTAAAATATTAACAGTCACTACAAATTCGATTAAAAATCTAATTTGAGTATAGAACGAAAGTAAGTCAAAATCATAGTAGGCTTTAAATAAGTCATCAATTCTAAATTTAGCATCTAAAAGAAGCAGAGCGATATTTTTGTGAAAATGCGATTTTGATGTTTTTAATATTGATAGTGCTAAAGTATTTAAATTAGTGGATATTTTTGATATGTAAATAGGGTAATTATTATTACGCATTTTTAGTTTTCTATCAATATCAAGACGATTTTTAAAGAAATTAGCAGCATCTAAATAAGTGATATCATTATTTACTCCTAAAATATAATCATTTACTTGTAAAAAGGTCATTTGTTTATTTAAAATTTGATTTTCATCATTTAAAATTGCATCAAGCATTGAGGAAATCCGAATATTAGAATTTAATTCAAAAAAGTTTTTTAAAAAATCACTAATAATTTGAATACATTCATTTAAAATACCATTTTTATTAGTTAAGATTTCAATGTCTTGAATGTTTTTTTCAGTATTTTTAGAAAGAACAGTACGTGGAATATAGAATGATGGATGCGAAAAATTATCCGCTGATCTTATAAGCATTTCATAATAATGTTTTTTGCTTTCATCATTAATGTTAATATAGTTTAATAAGTCAGACATGCTTAAAGCTTTTTTTCCTTTAAAACGAGGAAGCCAACCAAATCTTTTTTGTGGTTTTCCTTCTAATGTAACATTATAAAATTCTTTATAGAGTTCAAATCTTGAATTTGAAGAATTATTATATACGTTATTAATACGTACTACATCATATGTTAAATTATTCATAAAATTTTGAGTTAGATGGGGTCTGACAGAAAGAATATTAATAATTAAGCAAGATTCTAAACAACCACGAAGATAGATTCTATTACTATTGCCTTTATAAAATTCAATATTATCTGTAGAAACTTCTTCATATAACGAAAGACAGTAATTTGACAGGCGAGTAGCAAATCCGTCTAAACAAATATAATAGGCAATTTTATCTTTAGCATTTGTCGTTTGTGCTACAAGATTTGTAAAGTGGTGTAATGCTTGGGAATATTGATAATATTTTTTTATGTTATTTTTAATTTCCTGAAGTTTTACTTCTTTTTGCATTTTAATACCTCCTTTACCATATGGCATTATAACATAAATAGACTATTAAAACAATTAAAAATACATTATTTTTAATGTTGAATTATCCGTGTATCTAAATAAACGATAAATTTTAATACCACAAATGCTAAAACTATGGTATAATAATATTTAGATATTAAAAAGGAGACCAATTATGAATAAACAAAGTTTAGTTTTGCTACAATTTTACCAACCAATGATTATGATTAGAGATACAATGGAATTTGTTCTTAATGATGGTGAACTAAATATGAATGCAATAAATGCTAGAAAAGATTTTTTTAAGAAAGCAATTAGTGCTGATAATTTTGTTAAATTTTTTAATTCTTTTGAACAAGGTCCTAAAATTCTAAAACAAATAAATGAATTATATACTGATGCTTATGAAAATGGAAAATCAATGGTAGATACTGAAGAGGGAAAGAAAAAAGCAAATTTTGGACTTCGTGTAAAATTATTGGATTTTGTTACTGGACTTCATGAAACAATGTATGAAATTATGAAAAATAGTTTAAAACAAGTTGAAAATAATGAAGTTGATCAAATAATGTTTGATTTAGCACGAGCAGAAGATGAATATTTCCGTTGTTTGATGGCTTTAGGTAATTTTAGAGTTATCATTCCTCATTCTGGATTATTGAATAAATTTATGAATGAAGAAGTTAAACGTTTATCTGAAGACGGTAAAAAAGCAGTTACTCAAGAATTACTAAAAGAAGCTGTTTCTTCTCAAAAAGTAACTCAAGTTCGTGATATTTTAAAAAGATTAGTAGGTTTTTTAACATTTACACAACAAAAATATCTTGCTCAATTTAATGAGGGTATTGGAGTTAATGATGATATTAAAATAATGTTTGAAAAATTAGTAGTAGCTCTAAAGTTTATGGATGGTACTATTAAAGCAAATAACCCTAAAGATATTGAAGATAAAATAAAAGAAGCTCAAGAAGCAATTACTAATAATGTTAGATTTTATGAAAATATATGGAAAGATACATATCAAAGAGTTTTAGATGAAGCTAGAGAAGCTCAAGAAAAGTTTAAAACTGAACAGGAAATAAAGAAATCATAAAATACTTGCTTTTTATAATTTATTTTGATAAACTTACAATGTTAATTACAAAGGAGATTTAATTATGGAAGAATATTCATATTACGATAAACCTAAAAAAGAAAAAAAGGCAAAAGCAAATATTGATAAAACAAAAGTTAAAAAAATTGTTGGAAAAGTTGTTTTATGGCTAGTTTATATTGCTTTAATTTCTGCAATTATTTTCTTATCTATATGGGGTGTTGGCCTTGCATTAGGAGCTAATTTTGCTGCTGATTTACGTAAAGAATTTAATGAATTAATTAATGCTCAATATTATAGTTCAGTAGATATGTATATCTACTTAATGTTAATTGTTGCAGTTGGTATTTTAGTAACTATTTTACTTGTTAGAGATAATATTTCAAAGAAAAAGAAAAAACCAACACATCGTTATTAAAATATTTTAGTTTTTATATTTTTAAATAAAAAATTGTTATTTATGATTTATAAATAACAATTTTTTCATTTTAAGCAAGTAGTTATTATAATTGAATAAAACTCCTTCTAAATTTAATTATTTTAGTTAATTAAACTTTTGAAGGAGTTTTTAATCTTTTTGGTAAGTATTATTAATTATTTATTGCTGATAATAGTATTATCATTTTCAATTTTTTTGATTCTAACTTCAATTGTATAATTAAGATTTTTCCTTATAAATTTTTTTACAATAGAAGTAAAAGATAATGAGAAAATCCAAATTAATGGATATGCTGCTTCAGCAAGAACAATTATTAATAATATTTCAGTAACTGTCAACTTTTCAAAGCCGAAGAATCCTTGCAATGTTGGATTGAAAATACAAATACCTACTCCAGTTATCATTAATAAACAAAGCACAAGCTTAAATAAATTTAAAGGGAAACAAACTCTCAGTAATACTAAAGTACATGTAATTGCAGTAGTCATTGTAATAATTGTTTGAATGTGACTTTGTTGAACAATATAACTTCCTTCAATATCTCCATTAATTTTTGACAAAGCATATACTAAAATACTATTAAATAAGATAACTAAAGCACCAGGTAATGCTGTTTTAAAGACATTAAACAAGAATTTACCTGAAATTTTTGCTTTGTTTGGTAGAAAAGTTAGGAAGAATGATGGAATTCCTACGATTAAAAAGTCAATGATTATTAATTGTGTAGGTGTTAGTGGATATTGATATGGGACAAAATTAGGATCACCAAAAATTTTGATATTAAAGTAAATTGTTAATAGTGCTAAGAAAAATGAGAAGATATTTTTAGTAATGAAGAGAGTTGCTGATTTTTGCACGTTATTAATTACTTTTCTTCCTTCAGCCACAACTTTTGGCATTGAACCAAAATCCGAATCTAATAGTACAATTTGTGAAACATTTCTAGCAGCTTCACTTCCAGAAGCCATTGCGATACTACAATTTGCTTCTCTTAATGCTAAAATATCATTAACACCATCGCCGGTCATTGCTACAGTTTTCTTTCTAGCTTTTAATTCTTTAACAAGTAGTTGCTTTTGGCTAGGAGTAACCCGTCCGAAAACTGTATATTTTTCAACAATATCTCCTATTTTTTCATCAGGTACTGTAGATAAATCAATATATTTATCACCATTTTCAATACCTGCTTTAACAGCAATACTAGAAACAGTTAAAGGATTATCACCAGAGATAACAATACAGCGTACTCCATTATCTTTGAAATATTTTAGTGTATCAGGAGCATTTTCTCGTATATTGTCTTGAATAACAATTAAGCTTATTGGCGAAATTGTTCCACTTATTTTATTGTCAATAATATTGTGATCGCTATGTGCTAATAGTAAAACACGATTACCTCTTTTCGTTTCTTTATTTACGGTAGATTGAATACTTTTATATATTGTTCTATCAATAAATTCAGGGGCACCAATGATATAAGTTTCATTTTCTTTAAAAGTAACTGCACTATATTTTCTAGCGCTAGAGAAAGGAAGGGTACTAATAAAGCGACATCTTTTAGCTATTCCAAATTTATCGATAAGTGCTTGTGATGTCATATTTTTATCTTTTGTTGCATACATCATATTTGCAATGATTTGTTTTGTATCTTTTGCAGATTCTGATAATTCAATAGTAGAGATAACTTTCATTGTACCATCGGTTATTGTTCCGGTTTTGTCTAAACATAAAACATCAACACGGGCTAGCATTTCAATACAATACAATTCTTGAACTAAAACTTTTGATTTTGATAAAGTATAAACACTTGAAGCAAGTGCAATACTTGTTAGCAATAATAAGCCTGAAGGTACCATCCCAAGAATCGCAGTAACTGTTGTTCTAATTTCTTCTTGAGAACTATCTATATTAAAGTGTTCAAACCAATTTGTACTAGTTCCAATAAGTAAAAAAGCAATAGGAATAATTAAGATAAAAACAGTCCAAACAAATTTTTTTAAACTTTTTAAAATTTCTGATTGGGGTTTTTGATAAGTCTTAGCTTGTTTAGCAAGTCTTTGAATGAAAGAATTGTCGCCGACTTCAGTTATTTGAATTTTTGCTTGCCCAGAGACAATATAACTTCCTCCAAATACTTCATTATTAATGTTCTTATTAACAGCATCAGATTCTCCTGTAATCATAGCTTCATTAACTTCAAATTTCCCTTGTCTAACAATTCCATCTGCGGGAATTTGTTGACCATTTTCGACAATTACAATATCATCAACAACAATATTTTCGGAATTTATTTCATATAATTGGCCATTTCTAATGACTTTTACTTTTGGCATAATGCTAAAAGATAATTTATCAATGGTATGTTTAGAACGAATTTCTTGGAAAATACCAATTGCAATATTGGCAGTATATGGTAAAACAAACATAAAATCAGAAAGTTGTGATTTAGTAATAATTAATAATACTGCTAGTGAAACACAAATTAGATTAAAAATATTAAATAAATTAGAAAAAACTATGCTCAATATTGTTTTGCTGTTTTCATTCTTAACAACATTATTTAAGCCTCTAATTCTTCTTTCTTCAACTTGTTCGTCATTTAATCCCTCGTTGATATTAGGATTAATTCTAATAAGCGGAGGTAAGTCCTTAATATTTATTTTTTTCTCTTTAGTTTTTTTATTAAAATCATTTTCTTCATTTGCCAAAGAAACTGAATTGTTTTTTCCTTGTATTTGTTCATTAGTAAAAAGCGATGGAACAATGACTTTTTCAGTTTCTTGTTTTTTCTTAGCCATCTTATCACCTTCCTAAATTGTAGCTTAATATATTTTATCATTAATAATTGATAATTACTATAAACAAAAAATAAAAAATTAGTATATTAATAAAAAACTGTAAATAAAATAGTTTATCTTAATAATTCTATTTTTTTACAGCTTATTGTTTTATTCGATTTCTAAAACCACTGATTCAAAAGGTTTTAATTTTAAATTTTCTAGTGAGAAGTATTGATGCTTATAATTTGAAATAATAACATTTTTAATCTTATATGGTAATGAGACACAAGCATCTTTTGCAAAGAAATTAGATATAATTAATAATCTTTGTCCATTATGTTCTCTTATATATGAATAGACATCTTTGTTTTCATAATCAACTATTGAATATGAACCATATACGATTGTTTCTTTATATATACTGTTGCGGCGAAGTGCAATAACTTTTTTATAATGGCTAAGTATTGAGTTTTCGTCATTTATTTGATTTTCCACATTGATTGTTTTATAGTTTGAAACACAATCAATCCAGGGTTTATGAGTTGAAAAACCAGCATATTTTTCACTTGACCATTGCATAGGAGTTCTAGCGTTCGCACGACTTGAACGTCTTAAATGTGCTATTATTTGTTCATCGCTTAGGCCACGTTCTTTTGCTACGTTATAATAAGTTTTAACCCAGACATCATTAAATTGAGATACTTCAGTATAGTCGACATTTGTCATACCAATTTCTTCTCCATTATAAATGAAAGGAGTTCCCCATAGAAAATATAGAGCATTACATAAACACTTAGCAGATTCGTTGTGATAATTTTTAGGATCACCATATTGACTAACAACACGAGGATGATCGTGATTTAACCAATATATAGGATTCCAGCCTTTGCCAAAAAGTCCTAATTGCCATTTTGTAAATTGGTCTTTTAAAGAAATAAGATTAGTAATTATTTCTTCGTCTTTCTTTGTGTCAGCACCATAAGCACCATTTTCCCAACAATGATCGAATGTAAAAGTCATATCGGTTTCATGAGAAGCATATCCAGAATAATTTAATGCTTGTTCAGGTGTTGCACCACCTCCGGCTTCTCCTACAGTTACACAATCGTATTTTGAGAAAACCTCACGGTTTAATTCTTTTAAATAATCGTGGATTTCAGCTCTATTTGAAAATTTTGACCAATCTTGAGAATATTTATTGCCTGGAGTAATTTCACCATCGCTAAAAGTTAAATCTCTTCCTAAATGTGCAATAGCATCAATTCTAAAACCATCAATTCCTTGATCTAACCACCAAGTTGCCATTTCAATCATTGCTTTTCTTAATTTAGGATTTGCCCAGTTTAAATCTGGCATTTTATCAGAAAATATTTTCATAAAATATTGATTAGTTTTTTCATCGTATTTCCAACAAGAACCTTCAAAAAATGAAGCTAAATTATTTGGGGGTAATCTATTCCCATTTTTATCATATTTTGGGTCTTGCCAAATATAAAAATCTCGATAGGCATTATCTTTGCTTGAACGAGCTTCAATAAACCAAGGATGTTCATCTGAAGTATGATTTAAAACTAAGTCCATAATTACATGGATACCTCGTTCATGTGCTTCCTTAATTAATCTTTTAGCATCTGCCATTGTACCATATTCTTTAGCAATATCAAAAAAATCACTAACATCATATCCGTTATCATCCATTGGTGATTTGTAAATAGGACACAACCAAATTAAATTTACACCTAAATCTTTTATATAATCTAATTTAGAAATAATACCGGGTAAGTCCCCAATACCATCGTTGTTTGAATCCATAAATGAACGGGGATAAATTTGGTATCCGACAGCTTCCATCCACCATTTTTTTTCAAATTTCATAAATATTTCTCCTTTTTGTATGAATCCTTTATTATAGTAGCATATTTTAAAAAAATGTTTAAGTGAAATGATTAATCTTTTTTGCATTTTTAATGCTAAAATTATATAATTGATAAAGATGGGGGAATTATTATGCAAGAATATAAAGTATCAGAGCAAGAAGAAAATCAAAGAATTGATAAATACATAAAAAAATATCATCCAAATATCCCTCTATCTTTAATATATAAAATTTTTAGAAAAAAAGATGTTAAAGTAAATGGAAAAAGAACTAATAATATTCAATATATTATAAAAAAAGATGATTTAATTCAAATTTATTTTCCATTAAATATCGAAATTGAAAAAGAAAAAAAAATAAAAAATATCCCGATAACTTTTGATATTATATATGAAGATGAAAACATATTAGTATGTAATAAACCAGTTGGACTATTGGTTGTTGAAGATAGTAGTGAAAAGAATAATACTTTGGCCAATCAAGTAATTTCTTATTTAGAAAAAAATGGCGAGTATGACCCTATGAAAAAAGGTTTTGTACCTGCTCCCATTCATAGAATCGATAGAAATACAAGCGGTCTTGTATTAGTGGGAAAAAATTTATCTTCAGTTCAAACACTTACAGCTTTATTTAAAAATCATAATCAAATTCAAAAGGAATATTTAGCACTTGTTTTTGGAAAGGTTAAGAAAGAAGGTAGTATAACTAGTGCATTGATTAAAAATGAAAATACTTCCTTAGTGAGAATAGCTAAAGCAAATGAAAAAGGACTTACAGCGATAACAAAATATAAGCCAATTCAAGAATATGAAAATACTACTTTATTATCTATAAAAATTGAGACTGGAAGAACACATCAAATCAGAGTACACATGTCAAGTATTGGATTTCCGCTTGTTGGAGATGCTAAATATGGTGATTTTATAGGTAATAAAATAATTAAGCAGAATTATGGTTGGCAATTTCAATTTCTTCATGCTCATAAAATTAGATTAACTGGCTTAAATGGAGAATTATCTTATTTGAATGATAAGGTGTTTGAGGCACCACTTCCATTTGAAAATAAAAAATTATTAGAAAAATTAAGTAAAAAAAATATTGTTAGATAATTAATTATTTAACAATATTTTTTCTAATATTTTACTAACTCCACCTTCTTTGTTAGTAAAATCGGTAACAATGTTTGCTGCTTTTTTTGTCTCCTCATCACTATTTTTCATAGCAATACCTAATCCACACATTTTAATCATGTCTAAATCGTTATCAGCATCACCAATGGCAATAATTTGTGAAAGAGGAATATTATAATAGTCAGCAATATAGCGTAATCCTTCAGCTTTATTTGTTTTTTCAACGAATAATTCAACGACAGTAGGATAATTTCCACCCCAGTAACGATAGATATAATTTTGATGATTCGCCATAAAATTATTGAAAATCGAAATATCATCTAAACTTTTTAATTCAATAATGATTGTATTGACATCTTTTGTTAAAACATCTTTCATTTTTCCTTCATGAATTGGTATACCGTCTTGCCAAAAATAAGCACTTAGTTTAGGATTGTTATTATGAACAAAAACTTCATCTTCAGTTTCAGCCATTATAGATTTAAAATGATTCCCTAGGCTATTTTCTAAATCAATTATAAAGTCTTTATTAATTGTTTTTTTCAGGGGAATAAAATTATTATCATTTGGATTATGAATATAAGCTCCATTGTAATTAATCATAGGAGTATCTAATTTTAATTGATTATAAAATTTTTTACTTGCTCTAAATGGTCTTCCAGTTGCAATAACAATTTTGTAATTCATATTTTTTAATTTTTCGATTGTCTTTATGTTATCTATATGAATTGTAGTAATTGAGTCAAGTAAAGTTCCATCACAATCAATGGCTATTAATTTATATTTATTCATACTAAATTAATCCTATCTTTGATTCGACTTTTAATAATTTTTTGCGTGCTATAGCTCTGGCTTTATTAGCACCTTCTTCAAAGATTTGCTTTAATTTATCTGAATTTTTAATCTTTTGATATTTTTCTTGGATTTCAGAAAGAGTTGCTACCACTTGATCGGCAACAGTTTTCTTAAATTCACCATAATTTTTACCAATGAATTCATTTTCGATTTCTGATAATGATTTACCACTTAGTGAAGCATATATTTGCATTAAGTTAGAGATGCCAGGTTTATTTTTTTCATCATAATGAACAGACATTTCACTATCAGTTACAGCTGACATAATTTTTTTTCTAGCAACATTTAAATCATCAAGTAAATAGATACATCCCTTATCGTTTTCATCATCGGATTTTGACATTTTTTTACTTGGATCTTGTAATGACATGATTCTTGCTCCAACTTTTTCGACAATTGGAGTTGGCTTTACAAAGACATCGCCATATTTGTTATTAAAACGGTCAACTAAATCTCTTGTTAATTCAACATGTTGCTTTTGATCATCACCGACAGGTATATATTTAGCATCATATAAAATAATATCAGCAGCCATCAATAGTGGATATGTAAATAATCCTACGGTAATATTGCCATCTTTGCTTTTAGTTGATTTATCTTTGTATTGAGTCATTCTTGATAATTCACCCATGTAACCATAACAATTTAAAATAAATCCTAAGTTAGCGTGCTCTAAAACATCACTTTGAATAAAAAGAGTTGTCTTTTCTGGATCTAAACCACAAGCAATATATAAAGCTGCTATATCATTAATGTTTTGCTTTAATTCTTTTTTTTCGATTGGTACAGTAATTGCATGTAAGTTAGCAATAAAAACATACATCTCATATTCATCTTGATATTTAATAAAATTTCTAATAGCGCCAATATAATTACCTAAAGTAAGTTTACCAGATGGCTTAATACCACTTAACATTCTATCCATAATTTTTCCTCCTTAAAATAAAAAAAACACCTTATTTTTTGGGACGCTTAAAGCGTGGTGCCACCCAAATTTATTAGAATTTAATAACAAATTCTAACCTCTAATGCGATAACGGGCTTCCGTCGATTTCTCGAATAAAATGTAATACCATTTCTTGCTTTTATTACGTTTATCTTGCAGCAACCGATAAATTTCTTATTTCCCATAAAAGTAATACTTAATTTTACAAGTCCATTTAATTATAAAAAAGTAAATGAAAACTGTCAATAAACAATTGAAAAAAACAAAGAAAAATTCTATAATAATTCTATTGAAAGATGGTGAAAATATGAAATTTAAAATCATTCGACATTTTATGACTATTGTAAAACATAAGCATTATGTTTTTTTGAATTGCATAAAATGTGGAATACCTTTTAGAGGATTTTTACATGATTTTTCCAAATTTTCACCGACAGAATTTATAAATTCTTGTCACTATTTTGTTGGTACAAGTTCGCCAGTATATGAACAGCGAAAAGATAATGATTTAGTTAGTACAATTGCACTTCATCATACAGGTCGAAATAAACATCATTGGGAATATTGGGTTGATTTTCATAGAGGAAATATTATTATTTCAATGTTTCCTTATAAATATGCAGTAGAGTATTTTTGTGATATGATAGCAGCAAGTAGAGTTTACAATGGTAAATTTTTTAAAAGAGAAATGGTAATTGAATATTGGAATGATAAAAAGCAAAAATATTATTATGTACATCCTAAAATGATTGAATTTGTTACTTGGGCATTACAAGAATATGCTAATAATGGTTTTAAATATTTGAAGAAAAAAGATACTAAAAAAAAGTATAATGAGTTGATGAAAGATTCAACTACAGTTGTTAAATATAAAGTGGGATTGGAGGAATTATAATGTTGACAGTTTATGTATCTCCTAGTTGCTCGTCATGTAGAAAAGTAAAAGAATGGTTAACAGAACATAATATTGAATTTAAAGAAAAAAATATTTTTAATGCTGTTTTAAATGAAAATGAATTAAAGGATATTTTGGCTAAAACAGAAAATGGAACAGAAGATATTATTTCGACTCGTTCAAATGCTTTCAAAAATCTAAATAAAAGTATTGATGATTTTACTGTTAAAGAACTGATAAATTTTATTCAAACTAATCCATCTGTTTTAAAAAGACCAATTATCGTAAGTGATAGAATTGTTCAAGTTGGTTATAATGCAGAAGAAATTAGAACTTTTATCCCACCAGAATTAAGAAAATTAACTTCAAAAACTTGTGGGGAATGTTTGTGCTCAAATGAAGATTGTAATTGTAATAAATGTAAATAAAATTTAATATCAATTTAGGTATTTAAATTTTTAAAACTCAAAATTATTATTAATATATTTACTTCAAAATAAAAAAATATATATGAATTTATTAAAAAAGGAACTATAATTCCTAGAAATAAATAATTTTGTTGATTTATTTCTTTATAGTTCCTTTTAATATTTGTGTTGCTCTATAAGCTCTTGCCCTTTTACCCATTTTATTTACAATATAGTCAATTCCGATTTCATGTAAAAGATTCTTTATTGTAGTTACACATTGAGCCATAGTTTCGCCTTCAAACTCAAGTTCGTAATCGATAACATTTGCATAATGATTTTCGTCGATTGCAAGTAATCCATCATCATATTCTACCTCATATCTATATGTTGTAAGGGTAGCTATATGATTAACTTTTTTGTTGTTTAATAATAAGTTTAATCTTTCTTTAACTTCACCATCAGGTAAGTTTCCATATGCTAAAGTTATTACAAAATCACGATATGAAATATTTTGATTTAATTCGATTGAAGATCCATCTTTTTGGCGTAGTTTTGCAGTCATTTCATATATATCATTTTTTTGTAAATGACGAATTCTAAATGCAATTTTATGTGATTGAAACATCATGTCTTCGGTATCAAAATAGTAGTTAATTTGCTTAATTTGTTTCTCTTTTAGAAAGGAAAAATAATTAATAATCCTTTCATAATCATTTTTAGTTAATAATGCTTTTGCTTCAACTTCCTTATTTATTGTCATTCTATATCACATCCCTAAAATATAAATATATATTACAATAAATTTATAATGTTTTAAAGTGTATTTTAACTAAAAAAGATATATTTTTTTCTTATTATAGGAGCAAAAAAATATTTAGAACTTTGATTTCTTGATTTGCATTTTTTTTTTTGCTATAATTAAAATATTGTTAGGAGATGATGGCATGCTTGCGATTGATTTGCAGGACCCCAAGACCTTGATTTTTTTTGGAATAATAATAGTTGCAATGCTATTTTTAATTATTGCTTTAACTATTTTTATAATTAAAAAGAATAGTAAAAAGCGTAAAGCCAAAAAAGAACTTGATAATATAAGTAAAACTATTATAGAAGCTTTGGGGGGGATTGATAATATCATTAGTTGCAACGTTTCAATGTCAAGATTAAATGTTGCTTTAAAAGATTATAAATTGGTTGAACCTCAACAACTTACTGATGTTGGAATATCCGGTACCGTAAAAACAAGCAAAAAATTAACTTTAGTTATTGGTAAACAACTTAGCCAAAAACTTTGTAGTAGTATTAATGAACAGTTAAAAAAAGACTAATTTAAATAAAACTGTTGACAAAATAGGTCAGCAGTTTTTTGCTAATAAAGCCAATTGAATTATTTTAGTTGCTTTTTATATGATTTAGGTAATATAAATTATAAATATATTTTTTATTTTAAATAATTTTATTTAGTGGTAAAATAATAAAAATAAATGAGGAGATTAAATTATGGAAATAAATGAAATTAAATACGGTTTTAAACTTATCGAGAAAAAGGAATTACGAGATATAAACTCAGTGATGTATCGTTATGAACATTTAAAATCTGGTGGTATGGTCGTACATTTAGCAAATGAAGATGATAATTGTTGTTTTGCAATAGGATTTAGAACACTTCCTCAAGATAGCACAGGAGTTTGTCATATTATTGAACATTCATTACTTTGTGGCTCGAAAAAATTCCCACTTAAAGAGCCTTTTGTTAATTTGCTAAAAACATCGTTAGCTACTTTTTTAAATGCTTTCACTGCATATGATTGGACAATGTATCCTTTTGCTTCTCAAACACCTAAAGATTTTGATAATATTTTAGAAATATATTTAGATGCAGTATTTAATCCAATTTCAATGATTGATGAAAAACCGTTCTTACAAGAAGGTTGGCATTTAGAACTTTTTGATGAAAATGAATTACCTTCATATAAAGGTGTAGTTTATAATGAAATGAAAGGTGCAATGTCAAGCGTTGATGAAGTATTAGTACAAGCAACACTTGAAGCTATGTATAAAGATACTTTTTATAAGTATAATTCTGGTGGTGATCCGGAAGTTATCCCTTCTTTATCTTATGAAGCATATAAAGATTTCTATAAGAAACACTATACACCTCAAAATGCAATGACATATTTCTATGGAAATATGGATATAGAAGAAAAACTAAAATTTTTAGATGAAAATTATTTTAAAAATTATGATAAAGTTGCAGAAGAAATTGTTATTATTCCTCAAAAGCCGTTAATAAACACTAATTATGAAATTGATTATGAAATTGGCAATGATGAGAGTATTAAAGATAATACATATATGAGTTTATGCTATGGTTTAGGAAACTATAATAATTTTGAAGAATTTTTAGCAATGAATATTTTAACAGATGCATTGCTTTCTAAAAATGATTCTCCTTTAAAAAAGGCATTGTTAGATGCTAAACTAGGACAAAATATCGAAGCAAGAATTGATGATGACAATATTGTTCCAGCATTACACATTTATCTTCAAAAATCAAATAAAAATAAAAAAGAAGAATTTAAAACAATATTTATTGATGAAGTAAAAAAACTAGTAAAAAATGGTATTGAAAAAGATTTACTTTTAGCGTCAATTAATCGTTTTGAATTTAGAGATAAAGAATTGGATATGGGTAGAATGCCTAAAGGTTTGATTTTTGCAATGAATATGATGGGAAGTTTTAATTACAATGGTGATTTAGCGAGCCATTTGGAATTTAGCGTTCATTATAAAAAGTTTAGACAAGAAATAGATAATAAATATTTTGAAAATCTTTTAGAAAAATATATTTTAAATAGTAATCATTTTGTTCAAGTTGTTATCAATCCATCAAAAGAATTAGCAAAAATTCGTAAAGAAAAAATGGATTTATTAATGAAAACAACAAAAGAAAAAATGTCAGATACTGAAATTAAAAATTTGATTGCTAAAAACAATGAATTATTGAAATATCAAAATCATATTGATACGAAAGAAGAATTAAAAACATTACCTAAATTAAAACTTCGTGATGTACCGAAGAAAGTTAATTATCTTGATTCAAAGAAATTTTCAATTTCAGGTATGAAAGGAATAGAACATACAATTAATACTAATGATATTGCATATTTGAGAATGTATTTTAATATGAATAAAGTTAGTTATGATGATTTACCATATGTACTATTGCTAAGAAGATTATTTTTAAATGTTGCAACACATAAGCATACTTCATTAGAACTTAGTAATTTGGTTAAAACATATCTTGGCGAATTGAGCTTCTCCCAAATATGTACGTCTAAATCACAAGAAGATTACACATTTATGTTTAAAATATCTGCAAGTTCTTTAAAAGAAAATATAGAATATATGCCAAACATTATTAATGAAGTCTTATTACATTCTAGATTTACTAAAAAAGAAACTTATCAAATTTTAAAACAATTAGTTAATGATTTAAAACAAGATATTATTGAAAATGGTATGAAAGTGGCATCGCTAATGGCAAAAAGCCATTATTCAAAAGAAGCGGCTTTAGCAATTCAAGGTTTAAACGGTCCTAAAATTTATGAGATATTAAATAATATGATTAAAAATTTCAATTTCACAGAAATTAATAAAAAATTAAAAGATATTTCAAATAAATTATTTAACAAGAAGAATGTTTTAGTTTCTTTATCTGGTGATAGCGAAATAGTAGCTAAACTTAAAATAGCAGTTTCTAAAATTAAATTGCCTAGAAAAGAATTTGTTGATATTTTGAAAGTTGAATTAGCTAAACCTTCAAAAGAAGCTCTAATTATTCCTGCTGGTATTTCTTATAATGCATATGCAAATTCGTTAGATTCATTAAATTTAAAATATAATGGAAAATATATGGTTTTAACACAAATTGTTAACTATGATTACTTGTGGTCTGAAATAAGAGTTAAGGGTGGAGCATATGGTTGTGGCTTGAATGTTTCTAGAAGCAACGATTTTGCTTTGGGGAGTTTTAGGGATCCTAATGTAACTAACACATATACAGCATTTAAAAATTTACCAAATTATTTAAAAAATTTAAAAATCTCTAAAGAAGAGTTTGTTTCATATATAATTGGTACAATGTCAAATTTTGATATTCCTTCATCTACTCCTTTGACAATTGATTTGAGTGATATTAATTATTTGTTAGGCATAACTAAAAAATCTAAACTTCAATTTAAAAAAGAAATAATGAATACAAAATTAGAAGATATTAAAGAATTAGCTAATGTTTTTGAATTGCTTCAAAAAGGTGCAAGTGAATATACAATTGGTAATGAAGATAAAATTAAAGAATATGATTTTGAAGTTATAAAAAATTTATAGTGCAAAAAGGATAATAATATTATTTTTTAATATTGTTATCTTTTCTTTTTATATAAAAAATTTTAAATTGTTTATTTTTAATGGTAAATATTAAAAAAATATATATTTAATTTCGCTTTTCCTTTTATTTATTGACTCAATATGATAAAATTTACAAGATATAGGGGTGAACTTTAATGAAAAATAGTAGAGTATTTGTTAAATTTAGTGCACTGATTTCTACTTTGTTGCTTGCTTCGTGTACAAACAATATTTCAAGTAGTTCTTTAAGGAATTCTACAAATAATATCTCAAGTGAAAACAATAGTTCAATTGTAGATATTAATGAAAATAAATTGATAATTAGCGAATATATTGAAGGACTATCTTCATTTGCTATTGAATTATATAATTTCAGTGATGAAGTTGTTAATTTGCAAGATTATAAAATAAATGTTTATGGTACAAAAAATACTACTCCTACAAGTGTTGTAAATCTTTCTGGTATGCTTGAAGCTAAAGAGACATATGTAATTGTCGGAGCAATGAGTGTTGATAATTCATTGAAAGAAAAAGCAGATTTGATATCTGATGAATTAATTTTTAATGGTAGTCAAGCATTAGCACTTACATATAAAAATGTAAATGTTGATGTATTAGGCAATATTGGTTATAAACTTGATTATGCTAAGGATGTTACATTAGTAAGAAAAATGAATCATACAACTCCTACGATAATTTTTGATGAGTATGATTGGATTAGATACTCTTATAATGATTATCAATATTTAGGAACATTTGAAGCTTCGATTACTGAAGAAGAGTTACTAGCAGGACCAAAACTTACTGATGAATTTATTAATGCACCATTTTTTAAAGAAAATAGTAATAATGAAATTGGTGGTGGAGGACTTGCAAAAGTTCAAGTTTCTTCGTATGTTGATGGCGATACAACTCGTTTTTATTATCCTGAAGAATTAGGGATTACCCAAGGTTTAAAAGTTAGATATCAAAATATTAATACGCCTGAATCATATACTGGTAATATTCAAGAATGGGGAATACCTGCTAAGGATTATACTAAAACTCAATTATCTAGAGCTAAAGAAATTTATGTTCAATCAATTAAAGATGGTTCAATATATGAAACATATGGCAGATTACTTGGATGGGTTTGGATTGATGGTGAATTATTGAACTTTAAGATTGTCAAAGAGGGCTATAGTGGTTTTGAGTTTGAACCCATAGAAACAATGACATATAAGGGAGTAACATATTCTAATTATCTATATCATGCTGAATTATATGCTAAACGAAATAAATTAAAAATTCATGGAGAAAAAGATCCAACATGGGATTATGAAAAGTGGGAAAGTAAATATAAATAGGGAGGAATTAATATGAATAATAATGTTAGAGGCGTTAATAAACCGGCAGCTGTTTCAAAAAGACTATTAAGTGGAACTATTGATGTTTTATTAGTTTTTCTTTTTTCATATCTAATATTTACATTTATTGCAACACCAATAGCCAATAATAATTTTGAATTGAATTTAAAAAATTCTTCATTAGCTGATTATCAAGAAGAATATTATAAAATTGCTAGGGATGAATATAATATTTTAGAATCTTATGAAAGAGATGGAAATTCTTTTGAAATAGTTTATACAGATGAATATAATGATTTAAGTAATGAAAAAAGAGAAGAACTTGTAAATAAATTTCATGAGAATGAAGATGTTAAAGTTTTGGTAGATAATATCAATAATCTAAGTAATGAAATAAATGGTATTTCGAATATGATGGTTATTTTTTCTACTTTTATTGTTGAAGTTATATTTTGGTTAGTTATTCCATTAGCCAATAAGAAAAAGAAATCTTTAGGTATGATGATTGTTAAATTGGAGATTATTCATAGAGACGATATGGAAGTTTCGAAGAAACAAATTGTTTATCGTTTTTTATCACTATATATATTGCAAACAGTAATTTTTTATTTCATATTTGGCGTTACAGTGGTCTTTATTTCTCCATTGATTGGTTTATTAACTATTTATGCATCTGTAAATAGATATTCAATTCATGATATGATTGCTAAGACTAAGGTTGTTGGTGAAAATCCAATTCTATTCCAAAGTATAGAAGAAAGAGATAACTATGCATTATTTAATTTAGCTAAGAAAAAGAGCGCTATTGATGCTGAAATAGTTTCAAAGAAAGATAATGATAAAATTATTGAAGAAGATTGTGCTAAAGTAGATGATTCAACAGATGATAAAGAAATAAAAAATGAGGAATAAGTATGAATAATAGTATTAATAGACCTGCTGGGCTTGGTAAGAGATGTTTAGGAGCATTAATTGACATATTTATAATCTTGTTTTTAACTATACTTATTAATACATATATAGCTACACCTTTGGCAAATAATGTTTTTGATTTGGAAGTAAAAGAAACAAAATGTGCTGATTATCAAGAAGAATATTATAAAATTGCTGAAGAATATGAAATAGGAACATATAAGCGAGAAAATAATTCAATTTCTTTTACATATTTAGAAGAATTTAGTAAAAAAACTGATGAAGATCAAGAAAAAATCGTTGATTTATTTAATGCTGATAATAGGATTGTGGAATTATCAGATAAATATATAAAACCTGCTGTTCAAGAATTAAATAAAATCTATTTTATTTTAGTTGCATTTAGCGTTGCAATTCCTGAATTGATAATATTCTTGATAATACCATTGTTCGTAAAAAGAAGTGCAACGCCGGGACAATTAGTTATGAAAATAGGTACAATTCATAAAGATGATTTTGAAGCAAGAAACTTCCAATTAGTTTTAAGATTTTTAACAGTATTATTGATTGAAACATTATTAGTTTTCTACTTTTTTAACTATATGGCACTGTTATTAACTCCGACAATTTGCTTAATTATTATGGCACTAAATTCAAATAGAAATTGCTTGCATGATATTATGTCTTCAACGAAAGTAGTTAGTAACGATGCAATTGTATTCAAAGATTACAATGATAAACTTGAATATCTAAATCAAAAAGAAAAATCTAGTAATGTTAAAAAGAAATATGATTTAGATACTCAAGAATTAAGAGATAATTTTAAGTTTATTGATGAGCAAGAAAAAAGAATTTTAGAAAATCCTGATTCAGAAAAGTAAAAAAGTATTTCTTTTGAAATACTTTTTTACTTATAAATTTACTATGAAAATATAATAATAAAATAAAAAAAATCTTGATATTCTATAAATCAAGATTAATTTACTATGAAGTGGTGGACCGTGAGGGATTCGAACCCGCGACCCACTGATTAAGAGTCAGTTGCTCTACCAACTGAGCTAACGGTCCATCTCGCTTATGCTTAAATATAATACACTAAATATTTAGGCTTTTCAAGTGAAAATAAAATCTTTTTTGGCAAAAAATAAACAAATTATAAAAAATATTATTATTCATTGAAAATATTTGACAAAACGATTATTTTATTTATAATTTAAAAAAGAATTCTATTAGGGGGATGCATATATGAAAAAAATAAAAAATATTGCATTGTTGGCTACGCTTATGAGTTTAATTGCTGGATGTAATACGGTTGGAACAAGTACGAAATCGACAAATAGTACGCCATCTAATATTTCTGGTTCGAGTTCTAATAGTGTAAATACTATTTCATCGAGTACAAATAGTTCTGCAAAATTACCATTAGACTATAAAGTTTCATCTTATTATGAAGCAATGGAAATTCTAAGTAAATTAAAAAATTATACTATTGAAGTAACTTACATGGAAGGTTCCTATAAAATGGTCAATAATGTATTTTTCACTGAAAATGCAATTTTTGATGATTATGTTGGTGATGAATATGGCTATGTTTTAACAAATGATGGAGTGGTTCGTGTTGATTATTACGAAAATAAATTAGTTTCGTCAGAAGTTTATACTAAAGAAGATGGTACTTTATATGATACTGTTTGGGACAAGACTTTTTTTACATCTTTTGCTGATATTAACTTAAAAGAATTTGAGAGTGCTGGAAATAGTGATTATTTTGATATAACTGGAAAGGTTAATAAAATTCAATTTATGAATTTAGTTCATGCTGAACAAACTGATTATGATAAATTAATTGCACTAACAGCATATTTTGATGAAAACATTTCTAATTTAATGTTTTCTCTTGAATTTAGTGATGGTTTTGGATATAGTATCGAAATTAAAGATATAAATAATACAAAGATTAAAGTTATTGATGATTTTATCAATGCCGGAAATGGTGCTGCTCAAATAAGTTCTGATTTATTAAGAGTTCGTGAATTATTTTCTGGTTTCAACTATAAACGTGTGATGTATTATGAGGATGAAAACTCTGAAATTAAAGTTTCAGGATATGAATATTTTAATCCTGATTATTTCTTTGTTAAATTTACAAATGAATATAAAATGTTTGATCCAGCTTCAAGTTTTGATAGTGGTTATATTGGCTTTAATCACAAGATAATTGAAGGAAGCGAAAGGCACGGAACATATTTAACATATTTTTATGATGGCCAAGTAATTATTTTCCCTCAAGTAGCTTATTACAATCCGGATATAACTAAATTTTATAACTATCCTACTTATATGACGCTATTTAATGGTCTTCAATATTTTGATTTAGTAAATGGAACAGAACATAGTTATAGAACAACAAATTTTGAATTAACTTTAGATTTTGTAGAAAATATGCAAATTACAGAATCATTGGCTGGTTACTACATTGATGGTTTAACAATAACATTGGAAGATAATATTGAAACAGAAAATGCGAAAGTTACATTTGTTCTTGAATATTCAACTGATGGAGTTGCTGGTGGTGAAAATTCAGCTATTGCTGAATTTGAATTTATTGAATTTGGCTTAGCGAATATCCTTGAATTTGACAAAATTTTAGAAAATGCAATTGATGCTTAATGGATAAAGGAGATTCTTCTCCTTTATTTTTTTCATTTTAATTGAAAACGCTTTCACCTTAAAAGTTAAAAAAATATTATCTATAACAGGAAAAAAATATTGACATAGTTACTTTTTTTGGTAAAATTATGTTAATTTATTATAGGGGGGGTTTGAATGCAGAAAGTTAGCAAAAAAATTTATGGTGCTTTGTTGTTGATACTTTTAACTGGATGTGTATCAAATAATACTTCATTAACATCATCAAATAGTAGTTCACCTGTAAATTCGACAAATACGGTATCTACAAGTAATAATAGTACAAGTACTAATATTGTTACATCTTCAAGTGTGATTTCTAGTACAAGCACAAATAATTCATCATCAGATGATTTTCCGTATTATTCTGAAATATCATCTGATTGTTCAACAAGAGATGGATTAATTGATATTGATTTAGGATTAGCGGTGGCTACTAATACTGAATTACAAATTGGTTTTGGCTTTAGTGATATTACTACTGAAGGTGCTATAGTAACTACGTCTCATCCAGATGTTTTACAATATGAATATAAAGGTGGAAAACATATTTTAAAAGGATTAAAGGAAGGTAAATCTTATCTAATAATTAAAGATTATGAAGGTTATATTCATTATCGAAAGGTTGTTAATGTTAAAGATGAATTAAGTGAGGAAGAAATCTATAATCATTTATTTGAAGTTGATACATGGTATTCTTGGTTTAGTGCTAGTACTTTAGTTTTTTTAGAAAATAAAACTGGAATTTACAAAGAATCAGATGGTTTTTCTGTTACTGGATCATTTGAATTTAAATATGAATTAGAAAAAATTGATAGAGATAAAAATGAATTTGTATTTACTTTTACTGAGGTTAGTGAAAAAACAATTGATTATACACCTACTGGATTTAATGTATCATTAACAGGAGATATTATTCATTTGCAAGATACTAATATGACATCAGATATTTTGCAAGCTCATAAATCTAATTATGGTTCATGGAACTAAATATAATATGAAAGGAGAATAATTATGAAATTAAAAAATTTATTGACAATGACCTTTGCTGTAGCATTATTAGCGGGTTGTACAGTTGAAGGTAATTCATCAAAAAATTCAAATAAAAATAGTTCGTCTACTCCAAGCATAACAAGTACTTCAACAAATAGTTCTGATAAGATAAGTACTTCATCGGTAGGCGATAAAACATCATCAAGTTCATCATCAAATTCGAATACAAGTATCAGCAGTTCATCGACAACACCAGTAGCTGAAGAATATTTGGTTCGTATAAAGGCAAGTAATGGTGTTACAATAACTCCTAGTGCTGAAAAAGCTGTAAAAGATACGAAAATTACATTAACTGTAGTCGTTGATGCAGGATATTCGCTAAATGAATTAACTGTAAATAATCTTCCAATTACAGGTACTATTACTGGTGATAATTCTTATATTTTTACATTTACAATGCCTGATGCTGATGTTACTGTTAAAACAACTGTTTCTGTCGAAGGTGATGTGACTTTAACAGGAGATATTGCTGTTCCAATGATTCTTCAAGCTGATGGAAAAACATATGCTGCATTTAATGTTGAATTAACTTCAAATTCATATGTTGCTTTTACTGTTGGTGGAACAAAATTAAGTATTACTCAAATTGATAGAACAAAATCGCTAGCAAATATTGATTTAGCATCTGGACAAGGTGGAGGTTTCACTTTAGCTGGTGGTGCTAAATATGATTTCTTCTATAACCCTGATTTAGGCGAAGAATGTTGCTATATTCAAAGAAGAGAAGTAACACGTTTGCCTTCTGATTCTAATAGTTTGTATTCATTGTTTGATGGAAGAGTAAAATCAGATCCATCTACTTATCCAGAAAATTTAGTTGGAGTTAGATATTCAAGTACTGAGTCAAATACTCAATATGAATGGAATTTATATGATGATAATTCATCTTATGCAGTTGTTAAACGTTTAGGTACTAATACTGTTACTGCTAATGTTTATAAATCATTGAATAATGATGTTTATGAAGTTGTTGATACATACTTAGAGGGACAATATGATTCAACAAGGCATGATGATACGACGGCATATTCGGCAAAATACAAAATTGTTGATGCCGTTGCTAATGAATATGGCAATCATCAAATAACAGAACATGATGCTTTATTTGAAATTAATAATCCATCACATGATACTACATCTATTGATTTTGATATTATGTATGGATATCGTACTGGGTTTAATATGGAATGGAATGATGAGTTAAAGGCTTATACTCAAAGTGTTAAATCTACGAAAAATAATGATGGAACATTTGTTGTAAATGTTGATTCATCGAAAACATATGAATATTCAGATACAACTATTTCTCCAAAACATATTACATATAAAATTGAAATTACTTTTAGCAAGGCTGGGGAATTATTAAATGGTTCTTATGTTGAAAAAGAATATAGCAGTGGGGAATATGATTTTTCTAAATATGAATTTTTATCTGGAGGAGAATATGGTGGTCAAGAAGTAAAAGCTCTTGAATTTGAATATATTTATGGTGATAAAAAAGAAAAAGAAGATGTTGTATTTGATACAACTCCGTATTTTGCAAAATCTATTACTGCAACTGTTCACAATAGTAAGGTTTATCCAAATGAAACAAATACATTAAATCAAACTGATTTAGTTGATAACTATATTGATATTAAAGCCGATCCAGCTACTGCTATTGATTTGTGGCAATATCGTGTTATTAATTCATCAAATTTAAATGTAATTGCTAAAAGAGATTCTTTTGAGACTAGATATTATGCTAAAAACTTAGGTACATCTACTTTAACAATCGGAAATGATGCAACAAATGATGTAACAACAACGATTGATGTTACAGTATCAAATATTAAAAAAGTAAGAAGTTTCTATATGCAAGGTGAGAAAAATGGAAAGCCTACATATGATGATAATGTTTATGCGGTTTATGCTGATGTTTTAGCTAAAACTGTTAAAAATGTATATGTGGCACCTAGTCCTAGTGATGCTCCTGTAGCATTTACTGCAGTTTCTTCAAATGAGGATTTGTTAAAAGTTACTGTAAATGGTCAAGTTATGACTCTTGATACAACAGGTGCTTCAAATATTACTGAGATTACTACTGTAACTATTACAATTTATTCTGATTATTATGATTCTACATATTCGCCAACAACATTTAGAATTAACATTCAACCAAATGGTGTTCCTTCAACTGGAGCAATTGGTACATGGGCTAACTTATCAGAAGGCGTTTCTGTAACATTTACTGATGAGCAATCAAAGTATGCTAGTACAGGATATAAAACTGCTTATGTAACAACTACATCAGAATCAAATGTTGAATTTGCTTATTTATTTAATGAGTCAACTGGAACAATTACAGTTTCTGGTACTTCAATTAATGGCAATGAATTTGTTGGGATGTTCTATTTCACAAGTAATGGAAAAATAAATGGATGCTTGGCATATTCAGAATTTAGTTATGATTCAGGAGTCTTAGTTTCTGATATTTTCGGTGAATATTATCTTGATGAAGAAGGATATTTTGATGACGTAAATTCTGTATTTGTAGAACTTACACGACAATAATAACGAAAAAGATTATCAATTTATTTTGATAATCTTTTTTGTTTTAAAATATAATCAAAAAAAGTGATGTTAAAAATAGACTTTTATTTTTTATAAAAAATAATAAATAATTAAAAAGTATTAAATTAATCTTGAGTTTTAATATGAATAAGAGTAAAATATAGAAGCGATATTTATTTTATTAAGGAGGTTAAATGTTAATGAAAAAAAGTATAGTTATGTTAGCTATTGTTTTAGTAGCTTTATCATCATGCGATAAAAATAATTCTAGTTCAAGTTCAACGACAAATAGTTCTGGAAATTCATCTACTAATTCGATAGTTTCAAGTGATATATCTACAAATACAAGTTCGAACAGCAGTACTAGTTCTTCTATTACTACGCCTGTAACATATATTTCTCAAGCTGCGTTAGATTCATTATCTGGTTCAATGAAGATAGTAGGAAGCTATAAGATAGATGCTGTAAAGTATGGTTCTGATTATGATTATGTTGGATCAACGGTTCAAATTTATGAAGATGATTTATATTATTGCTTAGAAACTTCAAGTGGCACGAAGGTTCAAGAACTAAATTTATTTGATGATGACGGTTTGGCATCTGCAAGATATTTAACTGAAAAGAATCAAATTGCTGAGGAATTACTTGAAGATAGTGACGGCAATTATCTTTTCTGGGAAGATTTTGAAAATAAATTAACAAATTTAGTAGTAACTGATTTTGTTTATCAAGAAGATGGGACATATTTATGCGTAAATGATGAAGTTAGTAAAACTATTGGTCATCATTTATATGGATATAACGAAGATATGGCTAAAGTAACCATGGTTGTTGTTGATGAAAAAGTTGTAAAAATAGACTTTGCAACAAAAAGATATATGTATGATGGAGTTATGTATCAAGACTCTGGCACATTTATCATTAGTGAACATGGTAGTGCTAAAGTTCCTACTATTTCGGTAAGAGAAACAACTGAAGAACATGAAATTCTTGCTACTGCTTTAGAAAAACTTGGCTTGAATTACACAACTGAAGTATATGCTGAAATTACTCCTTATGGTTATAATACAAGTACAGGTGGCTATACATATTATTTTGTTGATGATTATGTATATGTGGATAATGGTGAAGAAGAATCTGAATCATTTGGCTATTATTTTGACGCTGGCACATTATACCAATTCGGAGTTTCTGATGGCGAATCATATTTTGTTGATTCTACTGAAGGAGTTAATGGAGATTTAAGTGCGATTGCTTTTGATTTAACAACATTTGCTACTGAAATGTTTACATATCAAGGTGATGGTGTTTATACAGTTGAAGATGATTTTGCCCCAGTTATTGGTTCTTTAATTTCAATTGATAATTATGGTGGATATTCAACTAAAGTAACAATAAAGTTAAATGAGCAAAGTGAGCTAGATTATATTCAATATGATTTCTATGTTGATGGCTCAAATGGTGGCTCAGGTTTTTACAAATATACATTTAAAGATGTTGATAAAACAATTTCTCCAATTACGCTTGATGGTCTACTAAAAACAGTAGCAATTATCGAGAAAATTCCTGAAAGCATTAAAGGAAAATGGACAGTTAATATTGGCGATACTGCTAAAACAATTAGAATTAGTGGAAAGAAAGTTTATATTGATACTAATCAAGCTCGTTTGGTAAATTGTGATGGTGAAACTCTTGTTGTTTCTCTTGATGATGAATTATATTCGTTTAAAGTTGTAGATAATGGTAATTCAATAACTGCTGAACTTACATATAATTCTGCATCATATGTTCTTTCAAAAATAGATGATAGTAAATGGCAATATCAAACAATAAAAGATTTTGTTGGCAGTGATATTATTCCAGCATTTACTAGTGGTACAAATTATGGATTTGGAACTTCTGAGGCTGGAGATGGCTCTGAAATTTTAGCAATTGAAGTTAGTGGCGATAATGCTTCGACTGCATGGGAAGATGAATATATTGTAGATTTAACGGTTGCTGGATTTGTACAAGATACAAGTTATGATTATGATGATGGATATGGTTATATTTTTGTTGCTCCTGATTCATCTTGTTTTGTTCAATTTTTCTACAATGCAACATACAATGTGTTTGCAATTTATGTCTATAATATTTAATTTGAAAATTAGATAAAAATTTTAATAAAGCTAGACAATTTATTTGTCTGGCTTTTGGTGGGTTTATAAGTATATATAAAAAGGAGTTGAGAGTGTGAAGAAAATATTGATATGTTTCTTATGCTTGCTAATTTTAACTGGGTGTTCTGGTGGAAATGCTGAACCAAATTATGCTGCTAATGGTTATACGGTAACAGTTAATTATTTTATGGGTGAAGGTGCATGGCGTGGTAGAAATGAAGCTGTGTTCCAATATAAACCTAATTCTCCAGTTGCTCAAATTGGAGTGGATTTTGCCAAAGGTGAAGAACCAGAGTTGGCTGGCCATAAACTAGAAGGTTGGTATTTAGATCAAGACTTTACACAAAAATTTGATTTTGAAAATACACTAACTATAGAAGGCGAGACGATTAACTTATATGCTAAATGGATGCCTAATATTTCTTATACATATAAAGTTATTACATTTGAGGATAATCAAGAAATAGTAGTTGATGAAATTGCTACTATATCAGGCCATATATTTGAAAAAAATTTAGTTAGATATAATGGATATGTTATTATTGGTTATTACCAAGATAAAGATTGTTTAATACCATGGGATGATTCTCATGTTATGAGAGAGGCAAATGAGGGTGAAACCGAAGTAATAGAAAAGGTTTATTCTAAATGGATATCGAATGATTTTAATGTTGTTGCAACACCAGAAGAATTTAATCGTGCTCTTGCTAGAAATAAAAGTATCTATTTAACTTCAAATTTAGATTTTTCAAATACAAAATTTAATTATTGTTCTTTATATGATGGCCAAATTTTGGGAAATGGATTTACTATTTCAAATATCAATCTTAATAGTTTAGATGAGCTTGCTTCTGATAAGAGGCCTCAATTTGGATTGTTTGGTACTCTATATGGTGCAACAATTAAAGATTTAACAATAGAGAATGTAAACTTGCTTGTGGAAACTAGAGTTCAAGCTGAAATATATATTGGTACTTTGGCTGGTACAATTCAAGATTCAAAAATTGAAAATGTCACAATATCAGGTAATCTAACAATTAGTAGTGTTCAAGTTAAAATTAATAAATTAGAGTACAATATTACTGATTTAGGAAATACAATTACAAATTCTGAAATTAATAATTGTAATGTTAGTTTTACAGTTGAAGATTTAAGATAATAAGGAGGAAATGAAAATGAAAAAGAAAAAAGTTGCTATTAGTGGTACGCTTCTTGCCATTCTTGCTGGAGTAGTCGGATGTGGCGGAAATAATACAAGTAAGCCAATTAAAAACTCTAATTCAACAAATAATGGAGTAGTAAGTAGTGTAGTTAGTTCTAACGCAAATAAAAAATACGATAACGAAAAAACACCATTGGTTTTATCTACTCAAGAATTAGATGGAGTATTTAACCCATTCTATTCTTCTTCTGGTACTGATTCAACAATGGTTGGTATGACTCAATTATCAATGTTGTCTACAAATAAAGATGGTAATTTAGCATATGGAGAAAATGAACCAACAGTAGTTTTAGATTATGATCAAAAAACAGAAGGAACTGGTGATAATCAAACTACAACTTATACATTTGTTTTAAAAAATGACATTGTATACTCTAATGGTTCTCCATTAACTATGAAAGATGTTCTATTTAATATGTATGTTTATTTAGATCCTGCTTATACAGGCTCTGCAACAATGTATTCTACTGAAATTGTTGGATTAAAAGAATATCGTACGCAAACAGGAAATGAAAATGAACAAGATTCATTTGATGAAACATTCCAAAACAAAGCGCAAGAACGTATTGATAATTTATGTTATGTAATTGATGAAATAAATGAAGAAACAGGAAATCAAGTTAATATTTCAGATGTAAATATACTTAAGGGAAAGCTAGAACAAAAAGAAAAAGAATACGCTGATTCTTTTGAAAATGCTGATAAATTTGTTGAAGACTTTGAAAAAGCTGGCGAAGAATTTTTTAAAGAATTAACAAGTGATTATAACAATAATGTTGGCACATATGAAGATTTGGGCTTATATAATGATGTTGAAACTTTCTTATATGTAGAAGGATATATAACTATTGATTATGATAAATCAGAAAATGATCCAGAGAGAATTGATTATGCGTTTGGTAAGGATTTTGGTAGAAATGCAACACAAGAAGAAGCAATTCAAACAGTTTATAATGCAATTTATCCTGCTGATGTAACAACAGTTTTACAATATTATATGACTGCAACTACTTTAAAAACTGAATTTGCGGCTGAAGCTAAGAGTGCTTATTTCGAAAATACGCAAATGGAATATAAAAATATTGAAGGTATTAAAGTTTGCACTAGTGATGTAACAATTAATAATAAAACATATCCAAAGGCTACTTTAGATAGCAATGGAAATGTTACTTCTGGATATGAAGCATTAACAATTACAATTGAAGGAGTTGATCCAAAGGCAATTTGGAACTTCTCATTCTCTGTTGCTCCAATGTATTATTATTCAAGTGAAGAATATATTAACAAATTTGATTATGTTGAAAATTTTGGTCTTAAATATGGAAGTACTGAATTTATGAATAATGTAATCAAAGATAATGATAAGATTGGTTTACCTGTAGGAGCAGGTCCTTATCAAGTATCAAATATGAATGGTGAAACAATGGCAACTGCAAAAATTGAATCAAGAGATTTCTGGAAAGACAATGTTGTTTATTTCCATAGAAATGAACACTTCTGTATGGGAGCACCAAAAATTAGATTAGTAAGATATCAAGTATTCCCACAAGAAACAATTTTAGATTCTCTTTTCCAAGGACAAGTTCATTATTGTGAACCAAATGCTACTGCATATGTAATTAATCAATTAAATGGAAAAGAAAAAGATGGATTTAGTTATACATCAACAAAAACTTTAGGTTATGGTTATATTGGAATTAATCCAAAATTCGTTGAAAATATTTATGTTAGACGTGCAATTATGCATGCTATGAATACTAATTTAACTGCTGACTATTATCCTGGAACTGCAGAAGTTATTCATCGTCCAATGTCAAAAGTTTCATGGGCATATCCAGAAGGTGCTACTGCATATTATGAATACGATTCTACTGGTACAACATCAAAAAAATTATTTGAGAAAGCAGGATATCGTGTTCAAAATGGAGTAATGGTTGATTCAAGTGGCAAAATATTTGAAATGAAATTTACAATTGCAGGAGAAAGTTCAGATCACCCAGCTTATAAAACAATGAGAAAAGCTGCTGATATTTTAAATAGCATAGGCTGTAAAATTACTGTTGTTAATGATACACAAGCTTTATCAAAATTAAATTCAGGAGATTTAGCTGTTTGGGCTGCTGCATGGTCATCAACAATTGATCCAGATATGTATCAAGTATATCATAAAGATTCAACTGCAACTTCAACATTAAACTGGGGATATAATGTTATTAAAAATAATGAAAAGAAATTTCCTACTGAAAATGCATTAATTAATGATTTATCTGATTTAATTGAACAAGGTCGTTCAACATTAATTCAAGAAACTAGAAAAGAAATATATGCAGATGCTCTTGATTTAGTTATGGAATTAGCTGTAGAACTTCCAACATATCAAAGAGATGATTTATTTGCTTATAATACTGAAGTTATTGATATTAAATCAATGACACCTAAAGCTGATATTTCTCCATATAATGGACCAATGTCAAAACTTTGGGAAGTAAGCTTTAATTAAGATTAAAGTTTATATTAATTTAAACATAAATGATAGAAATGGGGCTGTTTTATGTTAAAGTACACTTTAAAAAGATTATTTTTATCAATATTCATATTACTTGGTGTTTCCATCATCATTTATGCTCTAGTAAGATGGATGCCAAATGACTATGTTGATACAAAGTTTGCATCACAAGTTGCACAAGGAACTGTAAAGCCGGAAGATTTAGTCGCTTTAAAAGAATTGTATGGATTGAATGATGGTATTATTGAAGGATATTTAAAATGGTTAGGAAATGCTGTACAAGGTGATCTTGGAAAGTCATTCATGTATGGTAAAGATGTAGCTGTTGTTATTTCGGAAAATATGTGGATTTCATTTGTTATTGCAGCAATAGCAATGATATTTGAATTTGCAATTTCTATTCCGCTTGGAATTTCTTCTGCTACACATCAATATTCGATAAGAGATTACTCAGTTAGCGTTTTAGCTATGATGGGTATCTCTTTGCCATCGTTTTTCTTTGCTGCAATTTTGATTAGAATTTTTTCTGTTCAATTAGGTTGGTTTCCTGTTAGTGGATTAGTCAATTCTACAAAAGTATTTGAATCAGGAAGTTTAGCTTATTATCTAGATGTTTTGCATCATTTAATTTTACCAATGATTGTACTTGTTGTTCTTTCAATCGGAGGATTGATGAGACACACAAGAACAAATACGCTTGAAGTATTAAATGCTGATTATATTAGAACTGCTAGAGCAAAAGGTCTATCAGAAAAAACTGTTATTTATAAACATGCTTTTAGAAATACAATGATTCCACTTGTAACAATGATGGCTGGAATTATTCCATCATTATTTGGAGGAGCAATGATTACCGAACAAGTATTTGCGATTCCAGGAATTGGTCAAATTGCTTATAAAGCATTAATAAATGGAGATGTTCCGTTTATTATGGGATATAATATGTTTTTAGCTGTATTAACTATTATTGGAACTTTCTTATCTGATATTATGTATGTAATAGTTGATCCACGTGTTAAATTAGAAAAGTAGAGGTGGCGAAAATGGAAGAAAATAAATTAGAAAATTCACAAATTCAAACCTCTGTTGAGAATGAAGAATTATTAATTGAAGAGAATCACCATTATAAAGACATGTCTCCTATGCGTTTAGTAATGCGTAGATTCTTTAGATCAAAATTGTCCGTGGTTGGTTTAGTTATATTAATTGCATTATTTGCATTTAGTTATTTAGGACCAATTATAATGAACGGATTAGAGGATTTAGGAGTTATTCCTCATGCTTGGGGTGAGATAGAAGTAGATAATACTCCAGGAAAATTACAATTTATTGAAACAAAATATGATTTTCAAATTAATGGTATCGATTTTAGTACTTATTATACTGCTGAGTTGATTCCAGAACAAAATATAAAAGCTTTACCATCACTAAGCCATTTTCTTGGTACTGATGAACAAGGAATGGATGTGTTCATGCGATTGATGTATGGTGGTAGAATTTCCTTAATGATTGGTTTTATTGTTGTTATTCTTGAAACTGTATTAGGTATAATTTTAGGTGGTATTGCAGGCTATTTTGGTAAATGGGTAGACCAATTAATTATGAGAATTGTAGATATTTTTAACTGTATTCCTACTTTACCGATTTTGCTAATTGCGGCTGCTGCTTTAGATGCTATGGAGATTGATTTATCAATGCGTATATATTATTTGATGGCATTTATTACATTATTTGGATGGTCTGGTGTAGCTCGTATGGTTCGTGGACAAATATTATATTTAAGAGAACAAGAATATATGGTTGCTGCAGAAGTTATGGGACTTCCAACTGGAAGAAAAATCTTTAAGCATTTAATTCCCAATATTATGCCACAATTAATTGTATCAATGACTTTAGGTTTAGGAAGCGTAATTTTGTACGAAGCTACGTTATCTTACTTAGGAATTGGAGTTCCAATGCCATATGCTGCTTGGGGAACTATGATTTCTTCTGCTAAATCTACTGAAATATTATTGAATTATCCTAACTTATGGATTCCTGCAGGTGCTTGTATCGTTCTTGCAGTTTTAGGATTTAACTTTGTTGGAGACGGTCTTCGTGATGCGTTTGACCCTAAAATGAAGAGGTAATTGTTATGTCAGATTTTATTTCAAATAAAGAGATTCGTGCTATTGTTAAAAATAATAATCGAATCATTAAAGATATTAATAAACGATACAAAGAATATGAGAAAAATAAAACTTATTTTACTCAAATGAAAGACGAAAATAATGTTGTTGAATTTGAAAATTTACAAACATTCTTTTATACAGATAATGGAATTGTTAAAGCAGTAAATGGTGTTACTTTTAATGTTCCAAAAGAATCAATTGTCGGAGTAGTTGGAGAATCAGGTTGTGGAAAATCTGTTACATCAATGTCATTGATGAGATTAGTTCAAGCTCCTCAAGGTCAAATTTCTGGTGGCTCAATTCGCTTTAAGACAACTGTTGAGAAACTTGATGAAAAGAAAAAACCTATTCCTTTAGTTGAAGAAATTGAAGATGATGAAGGAAATTTAATAAAGGTTCAAAAGCATAATTCTTATGGCGCGCCATTATACGAAACTGAGGAAGTAGTATACGATATTGCTAAACTTCCAATCGAAGAAATGTGTAAGATTCGTGGAAGAGATATTACAATGATTTTCCAAGAACCGATGACATCATTAAATCCAGTTTTTACAATTGGAAATCAATTAGATGAAGTTTCTATTCTTCATAATCATGCTTCAAAAGCTGCGGCTAAAAAAAGAAGTTTAGAAATGATTGAATTAGTAGGTATAAGTGATCCTGAATCAATTTACAAGAGATATCCTCATGAATTAAGTGGAGGTATGCGTCAAAGAATTATGATTGCTATGGCTTTAGCGGCAAACCCAAAACTTATTATTGCTGATGAGCCAACAACTGCACTTGATGTTACAATTCAAGCACAAATCCTTGAACTATTAAGAGAGGTTCAAAAGAAATCAAAAGCATCAGTAATTTTAATTACACATGATTTAGGCGTTATTGCTGAAATGGCAGACTATGTTGTTGTTATGTATGCTGGAAAAGTAATTGAACAAGGAACAGCGTTAGAAATTTTTGAAAATCCAATGCATCCTTATACAATTGGCTTACAACGTTCAAAACCAAGAATTGATGGTAGCAAAGATGAACCGTTATTCTCAATTCCGGGAAATGTACCAAATCCAATTAATATGCCATCAAATTGCTATTTTAAAAATCGTTGCTCTTATGCGTGCGATAAATGTAATGGTGAATATCCAAAAATGATTCAAGTATCTCCAACACATTTCGTTTCATGCTATAGAGCAAATGAAAATTTAAATCAAAATGATGTTAAAAAAGGAGGTAAATAATAATGATAAATGAAAATTTAGAAACTCCTATTATTAACGAAATTCCTGATGAAGTTAATGATCCAAATGTTGTTTTAGTTGTTGACCATTTAAAAAAATATTTCCCAACTAAAAAGAATTTTTTTGGAAAGCCAATTAATTATTTGAAAGCTGTTGAAGATGTTTCTTTTATTCTTCATAAAGGGGAAACATTGGGAATAGTTGGAGAATCAGGTTGTGGTAAAACAACATTAGGAAGAACTATATTAAGGCTTTATGATGTTTATGGTGGGCATATTTACTTTAATGGTGAAGATATCACAAATTATAAGATAAAAAAGATGAATGAATTTAGAACAAGAATTCAATATGTTTTCCAAGATCCATATTCATCATTGCCACCTCGTATGCCAGTTGGTGCTATTATTGCAGAAGCTGTTAAGGTTCATAAGATAGTGCCAAAAGATAAAATAAAGGCATATGTTATAAATATTATGAAACAATGTGGCTTACAAGAACATGTTTATGATCGTTATCCTCATGAATTTTCTGGTGGTCAAAGACAAAGAATTTGTATAGCTAGAGCTTTAGCGGTAAAGCCCGAATTAATTATTTTAGATGAACCAGTATCTGCGCTTGATGTATCAATTCAGGCACAAATAATTAATCTTTTAAAAAAATTACAATTAGAACATGGATTCTCATATCTATTTATTTCACACGATTTATCTGTAGTTAAACATATCTCTGATCATATTGGTGTTATGTATCTAGGATCAATGGTGGAAAAAGGAAATACTAAAGATATTTTTGATAATCCACTACATCCATATACAGAAGCTTTATTCTCTGCTGTTCCGATTGCAGATCCAAGAATAAAGATGAATAGAATTATTCTTAAAGGCGATATTCCTTCACCATCTAATCCTCCTGCTGGATGCAAATTCCATACTCGTTGTCCAAAATGTATGGAAGTTTGTTCTAAAATTAAACCAGAATTTAAAGAGGTTGAATTAGGACATTTTGTTGCATGTCACTTATATGACAAAAATGAAGAATAAAAAAGAAGAAGAATTTAAAGATGATGGTCGTAGTATTGCTAATATGAATATAGATGGTTTCTCTTGGTATAATAAAAATAAGTCGCTAGATTCAAAACAGCAAATTATTTTAACAAAAAAAGAAAAAAAAGCTATATATAAAGCAATGATTTTGAAAATGATACCAATAGTTATCATTGCCTTAATTGCTTTCACATTATCCTATTTTATAATAAAGTTATGGCTATCATAATATATAAATTAGTGTTGAAAATGTAATGTCCTTATAAGGTCGAAAAACAGGTTCACATCCTGTTTTTTTAATGAAGATAAATATATTGATTAAAAGAGTATTATCTTCCTATTTTATTAGAATGGAGATGAAAACATATGGAGAAAAATAAAAACTCACAGATAGGTTTAAAATCTATTGTTGCTTTTCTTGCTGCTGCTATTTTTGTTTCTTCTATTAGCATTGGTCATGCTAAATCAAAAGAAGATAATAATGGTAAAAATGAATTAACAACAATTGATAAAATTACTGGAAGTATTGATTATTCAATTGATGAAAAAAGTTTAAATAGAGATTTAGTACTTGATTCACGTGATAATGAAATTGATGCTAACACAGAAATTTCAATTATTGTTGAATTAGATGGCAGTGCATTAATAGATACATATAAAAAAGCCGGATATGAAAATGTTTCTGATTATGCTAAATCAAAAGAAGGTAAAGCAAAAGCTAATATTAATTTAAAAAATCAAAAGAAATTAATTAATAGCTTAGCTAAAAAAGATTTAATTAGTGAAGTAACTTCTAATTACTCTATATTGTTAAATGCTATTACAGTAAAAACTGAATATAAAAATTTAACAAAAATAGAAAGTTTTTCAGGAGTAAAAAATGTAATTATATCTTCTAATTATGAAAAACCTAAAACAATGTCAGGTTCTACTGGTGCTGTTTTTAATGATGCAAATGTATATGAAACAGGAATTTATGATTCATCAGATGTTGAATATACTGGTGAAGGAACTGTTGTTTCAGTATTAGATACAGGTTGTGATTATACGCATTCTGCTTTTCAAACAGCTCCTTTAAATCCTCGTCTATCAAGAGAAGATATTAATGATGTGTTAGAGTATTCAATGGCTTATTCTGTTGATAAATCAATTACTGTTAATGATGTTTATTATAGTGAAAAAATCCCATTTGGATTTGACTATGCTGATGGTGATTCTAATATTTATCCACTACTAGAAGATCATGGTACTCACGTTGCCGGCATTATCGGTGGTCAAGATGATGTAATCACTGGTGTTGCTGTAAATGCGCAACTAGTTATTATGAAAGTATTTCCTGATAGTGAAAGTGGAGCAAGTACTGAAGGTATTTTACAAGCATTAGAAGATTCAGTTCTTTTAGGTGTAGATGTCATCAATATGTCTTTAGGTTCAACTATTGGTTTTACTAGAGAAGAAGATGATGAATACATAAATGATGTTTACGAAAAAATTGAAGAAGCTGGTATTTCATTAGATGTTGCAGCCGGAAATGAATATAGCGGTGGCTATGGTGGCGATTTTTCTAATACAAACTATGCATATAACCCTGATAGTGGAGTTGTAGGTAGTCCTTCAACTTATAAACCTGCAATGGCTGTTGCTTCAATTAATGGTATCTTAGAACCATATGTTGAAGCAAATGATGGTGAAACAACTGCTTTCTTAACTCCTGCTGCACATATGAATGGTGATGAATATGATTTTGTTGGTATGCTAGGATTATCTGCTGATGGACTTAGAGAAAAAGAATTTGAGTATGTTACAGTTCCTGGTTATGGAATGCAAGCAAATTATAGCGCCATTGATGTTAAAGGTAAAATTGCCTTAGTTAAACGTGGTAGTAATACATTTGCCGAGAAGATTGCTTATGCAGAAGCAGCAGGTGCAATTGGTATTTTAATTTATAATAATGTAACAGGTACTATTAAAATGTCAGCCGGTGATAATGTTAATATAGCTGTTGCATCAATTTCAAGAGCAGCTGGAGATGAAATGGCCAAGCACTCTAAAGGTAAAATTAAAGTATCTGTTGATCAAAAAGCCGGACCATTTATGTCTGATTTCTCATCTTGGGGACCAACTCCAAGTTTGGAATTAAAACCAGAAATTACTGCTCATGGAGGTAATATAACTTCTTCTGTTATTGGTGGAGGTTATGATGTATTATCAGGTACTTCAATGGCTACGCCAAACTTAGCTGGTGTTAGTGCGTTGATGATTGAATATTTAAATAAAACAAAACCAGAACTTAATAGTGAAGAACGACTTGCTTTAATCAATCAAATTCAAATGTCAACTTCGGCGATTGTTTTAAATGAAGAAGGAAATCCTTATTCTCCAAGAAAGCAAGGTTCAGGTTTAGCAAATTTATATAGTTCTATTAACACTAAAGCATATTTATCTGTTGATGGAAGTAATAAGACAAAAATTGAATTATATGATGATCCAGATAAAACTGGAATATATGATATGTCATTTAATTTAGTTAATATGTCAAGTGGTGCTTTAAGTTTTACAGTTGTTCCTTACACAATGACTGAATCTATGTCAAGTGATAATGAAACAATTGCTGAATTAGCATATATGCTTGATCCTAAAATGGAAGTTACAGTAGAAGGAAATGGAACATATGAAAGTTCTGCAAAGAAAGTTACTGTAAATCCAAATACAAGTGTTAAATTAAATGTTACGTTAACATTAAGTGATAAAGATAAAGATTATTTAGATAAAACTTTCGAAAATGGTATGTTTGTTGAAGGATTTATTGAATTACAATCATTAGAAGAAAATATTAATGAAAAAGATAATATCGATTTATCAATTCCATATCTTGGATTTTATGGAAATTGGGCACAAGCTCCAATTTTTGATAAGGATATATTTGAAGTTCAATCAACAGAATTTGATAATTCTATAAATGAAAAAGATAAAATAAAAGCAGATTATTATGCTACAACTTATTATGGTAAGTATTATGATTACTATATTATTCCATTAGGTTCATATATTTATGAAGTTGATTCTTCTTATGATAGAATTCCTGCTAGTCAAGATAGAGCAGCAATTACAAATAGTTCTTCAGGAATTAATGGACTTGCTGATGCTTATTTAGGAATGCTTCGTAGTGCCAAGAAAATAGATGTACAGATTATTGATGTGTCTACTGGAAAGGTGATTTACGAAGAAACACAAAACAATCAAAGAAAAACTTTCTACAATGGAAGTGCAGGAACTACTTCTCCAAGTTTTGTTGATTTTGATTTCGATCCAGTAAAACTTGGATTGGCAAATAATACGCAATATCGCATTACGATTGATGCTACTTTAGATTATAAAACTACAGATGGCAATAAAAAGAGTTCAATATCATGTGATTTCTTTATTGATAATGAAGCTCCAACAGTTGTTGATTCTCGCTTTTATAAAGAATGGGATAAAACAACAGAAAAATATAGAAGTTATGTTGAAATAGATGTTTATGATAATAGATATGCTCAAGCTATTCGCCTTGGTACAATTGAAAATGGAACATTTTCAGCATTAACTAAATATCCAATTCCTATTTATCAAGAAAATCCAAATGAAACAACAACAGTAAAAATTGAAATTACTGATTACTTATCAAAAATTTATGCAACTGAATATTCTGATCAATTAGTTGTTGTTGTTGATGATTATGCGTTAAATTCAAATTTATTTTTGATTCCACTTGGTGAAACTGGAAATCCTGATTTTACATTTGAAAATGGCGAAGCTGTTATTGATGTGACATTATCACCTAATCAAGTATTTGATATTGAATCATTAACAACAGAAAAGTATGGAACATTTATCGAAGGTTTAGTTTGGGAAAGTACAAATGAAAATGTCGCAAAATCTCATGAAGGTAAAATTATTGCAATAAAAGAAGGTAATGCTACAATTACTGGTAAAAACTTATATCAAATTGAATACGAATCAAATGGTAAAAATTATGATAAAGTTAAAGCTTTAAAATTAACTGTAAATGTAACGGTTTTGGGTGAAAGTGATGTTGGATATGTTGAATATGATAAGCCACAATTAGAAAAGATAGGCCTTAAATCTGTAACAACTATCAAAGCATTTACTGATGATTATGAAAATACAGATTTAGTTGAAAATGGTTATTATTCTTACTTTGATTCATCAAAATCATTGTCGGTTTATCCAAGTGAGCAATTTAAACTAGACTATACAGTTGAACCATGGACAATAAGTTCCGATAGATATACAATAAACTGGAAATCAAGTAATAATAAAGTCGCAGTAGTTGATCAAGATGGAATAGTTACTGCAATGGGAAAGGGTACTGCGAATATTACTTTATCAATTACAATAGATGGTAGAGATTATACACAAACTGACACATTACGATTAACAGTTAAAGATCCATTTGTCGTAACCGGAACAGTTTTAATGGCATATAAAGGCTTTGGTGGTGTTGTAGAAGTACCGGATAATTTAGGTTTAATGTATATTTATCCATATGCATTCTCACTATATACATATGCTAGTATTACTGATGAAGCTATTTTATATAACCCAGTTGGCAATGATACAATTACTAAAATTATTATTCCTGAGGGCGTAGAACAAATAATGGAAGGAGCATTTAGTGGTTGTACTGCTTTAGAAGAAGTTGTTTTACCTAGTTCATTAAGAACAATTGAAAAGAAAGCATTTAAGGATTGTCCAAATTTAAAAACAGTAAATTTGAATTATGTTGAAAAAATTGGTGATAATGCTTTTGAAAACTGTCCTAAATTACAATTGAATGCAACAACTGATTTACAAAAAACAGCAACTATAGGGATTAATGCATTTAAAGGATGTACAAGTTTAACAAATTTAAATTTATCAAATATTGGTTATGCTGGAAAATATACATTTGAAGGTGCAACTAGTCTTTCAGAAGTAGAATTAGGCTATTTAAGTAAGGGAATGTTTAAAAATTCTGGAATTAAGCATATTACAATTTCTGCTTCATTGATTCCTGAGGGATTATTTGAAGGATGTACTTCATTAGAAACTGTAACATTTACAAATACTAATGTTGTAATATCTGAAAATGCATTTGCTGGGGCAACAAATTTAACAGAAGTTAGATTTGCTGAAAACTCTAATGTTGTGTTTAATGATTTATCATTTGCTAATACCAAAAATTTAAAAGTTTTGAATTTACCAAATGGTACAATTGATTTTAATGGAAATGTATTCTTTGCATCAGGACTTGAAAAATTAAATATTGGTGCCAATACATTAATAAATAAAATTGAAAGTGCACCATTTGAAAATACTACATCATTTACTACAATTGAAGTATCTCTTGATTCTTCATTATATACTTCTGTTTCTGGTATTTTATTTGATAATGATAATAAATTGTTGTTAGTCCCAACAAATATTGGTGAAACAATAGTACTTCCAGATTCAACAATTTCGATTGGAGAGAGTGCATTTGCTGGAAATAAAACTGTAAAAACAATTAATACAACTTCTAATTCACAATTAGTTAAAATTGGAAATTATGCTTTTTATAATTCAAATATTGAAGTTATTAATTTACCAAATAATACTATAGAAATTGGCAATAATGCTTTTGCAGAATGTACACAATTAGTTTCAATTACTAATTTAGATAAAGCTATTTTAATTGGCGATAGTGCATTTGAAAATTCAACAATTTCCAATGTAGTGTTAGGTGAAGGTGTTGTTATTGGCAATAATGCTTTCGCAAGAACAACAAATATCACTGAAATTGATATTCCTGCTAACGCTAAGATTGGTTCATTTGCATTTGAAGATTCAAATATTAGTACAGTTAATTTTATTGGCGCTGGAGTAGTTCTTGGAGATTATGCATTTAAAAATAATGATAAGTTAACAACAATAGATCTAACAAATGTTATTTCAATAGGTAATGGAATCTTTATGGATTCTGGACGTCTAAATAATGTTAACTTAGGAACAAATATTACTATTATTACTGAAGAAATGTTTGCAAATTGTCTTGCTTTGAAATCAATTGATTTGACTAATGTAACTGAAATTGAAGCACATGCCTTTGAAGGTGCAATTTCATTAGCAAGAGTAACAAATACAGAAAAACTAACAACAGTTGGTTATTATGCATTTGTAAATTGTCAATCATTAAAAACAATAGATCTAAGCAATGTAACTGAATTTGGCTCATTTGCATTTGCAAATGCTTATTCATTAGAAAATGTTAACATTAGTAAAGCTGAGATATTGGGTGAAGAATTGTTTAATAACAATAAATCTTTAACTACAGTTGTATTAAATGAAAACTTAAATGAATTATCACGTGGAATTTTCTATAATTGTATTTCATTAAAAACAATTAATGCTGATAATCTAAGAACTATTAATGAAAATGCATTTGCATTATGTTCTAGTTTAACAAAAGTAACATTAACAAATGCTACTGTAATCGAAGATTATGCATTTTATAGTTCTGGTCTTGCCAGAGTAAGTTTACCAGTAACTACTAAAATTGGCGAATTTGCTTTTGCTAAATCAAAAATTAAATTATTGAGTATGTCTGTTGTTGAAAAGATAGATACATATGCCTTTGCAATGACAGCACTTGTTGGCGATGTTAAATTGCCTGAATCTTTAACTTATCTTGGCGATTTGGCATTTGTTGATAATCCATATATTGAAAGATTTGTTTCTGCTTCTAGTAATTCTGATACAGAAAAAGTAAATGATTATATTTTATTAGATAAAGGAGTTCTTTATACGAAAATTGCTGATGGATACCAATTAATTGCGTACCCTGAAGCTAAAAAGGATTCAAAATATTCAATTGTTGAAGGTACAACAAAAATTGCATCTTATGCAGTTGCCTTCCAACATTATCTAAAAGAAGTTGAACTTCCATATTCATTAAAATATATTTCTGATTTTGCTTTTGCTGCTGATGTTGATAAAAATGGAAATGTAATCGGAGAATTAAGTGTCTTTATCTTTAATTCATATAAAGCACCAGTTCTTGAAGGCGTATATAATGATAATTATGAATATGCAATTGAATATTATGATGAAAATGGAAACAAGACATTAAATATGGAAGAAGCTACTGAAGCGAGATTATCAGATAAAATGGCTGAAATGTATAAATATTCAATGTATTATGATTATTATTGTTATTCAAACTTTATTGGATATGTTGGTCAAGTTGAAAATTTAACTATTAAATATCCAAAGAATGGTATTGGTTATGATGGTATAATCTATAATTGGTATTTTGATGAAAAAGAATTAATGCCTGCAGTTATGAGTGATGTTACTTTGGGGGCTTATAATGCGATAACTGCTTTGAAAGATGCTGAAGATATTACTTTAGATGATGAAGCAGATGTTGTTAATGCTCGTGTTCTATATTCATATATTGATGAAGAAGATTCTGAACAACTTGCATTAGTTACTAATTATGATAGATTAATAGCTGCTGAAGCTAAGATTAAAGATTTAAAACCATTTGTCGTAGATGATATTACTCAAAAAGTATATGATATGATTGAAAATTTAAAGAATCCATCAGAATTAGAGTGGACAGATAGATATGATGTTGAAGAAATACGTGCATTCTATAATTTAATTACTGATTCAGATCAATTAGCTTATCTAACAAATATTAATAAGTTACTTGCAGCTGAAGAGAAAATTGAAGAATTACGTATTATTCAAACTATGCCAACTAATGTATTAGCTGTTTATAATGCAATAATTTCTTTACCTGATGAAGTAACATTAGATGATGAAGCAGCAATTATTGCAACTAGAACTGAATATGATTCTTTAACTGATACTGAAAAATTACAATTATCTTCATATGTCGAAAAATTATTAAATGCTGAAAAAGCACTAGCTAATTTAAAAACAAATAATATTGGTAATAACTCAAATAATACAGGATTAATTATAGGAATTGTTGTTGGAGTTGTTTTGGTAGCAGGTGTGGCAGTATTTATTGTTTTAAAGAAAAAGAAGAATAATTAAATAAAATAATTAAGCTATTCGGTAAAACTGAATAGCTTTTTATATTAGTACTAAAAAATATGAAAAAATATGAAAAATAAGGAATTGACATGAAATAAATATGTAATATAATATACATATGTGATTTTTTAAGGTGGGATAATAATGATTGAAGATAAACTATATACATTGAAAGAATTGGCAGAATTAACTAAATTAACTGATAGAACTTTGAGAAATTATTTATCAAGTAATATTTTAAAAGGACATAAAATTGGTGGACAATGGAGATTTAATAAAGAAGAAGTCTCTGCATTATTTAAAAATGATGATTTTTATGTTGAAAGGAATAAAATTGCTAATTCTGCAATTAATCATTATATTGAAAATAAATATACATTTATTAGTGATTTCACTGGATGTGTTGTTATGGACTTTAAAATTTGTGATAAAGATAAAAAGAAAGCTTTTTTTGATAAAATTGAACTTATTGGGAAAAATGATGATATTAAGGAAAAAGTTTCTTTTTTAGAAAAAAATGGACATATTAGAATGAATATAGTTGGTCCTATTGCTTATATAAAAAGGGTAATTGATTTGGTAGAACAATTTGCAATAAGTAATGATTAAAAATACTTAAATATGAGTATTTTATGAGGAGGGATAATATGATATTTGGAAAACACATAAATAAATATTACTTGAGATTTTCATGGGCATTAATAATTGGACTAGTTGCTTTAGCTTTAGTTGACATTTATCAACTGAAAATTCCCGAAATTTATAGTACCATTATTGATGGATTAAATGGAACTAGTGCTATACCTTTAAGCAAAGAACTTTTACTTGACTTAGTAAAAGAGATGTTTGGCATTGTGGCAGTTATGGTAATCGGGAGAGTATTATGGCGTGTTTGTTTTTATGGAAGTGCAATAAAAACAGAAACGAGTATTAGAGAGAAAATGTTTAATCACTGTAAAGATTTACCACAAGAATTTTATAGTCAAAATAAAGTTGGCTCACTTATGTCATTATTTACAAATGACTTAGGAACTATTCTAGAGTGTTTTGGTGATGGTATCTTAATGTTTTTTGATGCTTTGGTATTAGGGGGATTTGCTATTTATAAAATGTTTAGAGTAAATATTACTTTAGCTGCATTATCTATTATTCCACTAATTATTTTACTTTTAATTGGAATTGTCGTTGGGGGATATATGGAGAAAAAATGGGAATTGCGTCAAGAAGCATTTTCAAATTTATCTGATTTTTCACAAGAGAGTTTCTCTGGTATTTCTGTAATAAAGGCCTTTGTTAAAGAGGGAAAAGAATTATTTTATTTTAAAAAATTAAATAAAGATAATGAAAATGCAAATGTCACATTTGTAAAAGCATCTACCTTATTGCATATTTTAATTACATTATTAGTAGGTACTGTTATGTGTTTAATATTGGGAGTAGGTGGTTATCTAGTATATATTGGCGTTGAAGGATTTACTATTGGTAAATTAATAGAATTTATGTCATATTTTAATTCAACGATCTGGCCAATGATGGCAATATCAAGTCTAATTGATATGACATCTAGAGGAAAAGCATCATTAGGACGTATTTCCAATTTGTTAAATTATAAAAATAATGTTTGCGATTGTAGTGATGTTGAAGACATTTCTTTTATAAAAGGGGATATTGAATTTAAAAATTTAACTTTTAGATATCCTGGAACTGAACATGACATTTTAAAAAATATTTCATTTAAAATTAATGCTGGAGAAAATATAGGGATTGTTGGAAAAACAGGTTGTGGAAAAACAACATTAGTTGATTTAATTTTACGATTATATAATGTTGATGATGGAAGTTTATTTATTGATAACAAAGATATAAACAAAATTCCAATCAAAACTGTTAGAAAATATTGTGCATATGTTCCACAAGATAATTTTTTGTTTAGTGATACGATAGAAGCTAATATAGCTTTTGCTTTTGATAATGTTGATAAGAAAAAAGTAGAAGAAGTAGCGAAGCTTGCTGATGTTCATTCTAATATTGTTGAATTTGAAAAGAAATATGAAACAGTTCTTGGTGAAAGAGGTGTAACAATTTCCGGAGGTCAAAAACAACGTACAAGTATTGCTAGAGCTTTAATGAAGGACTCAGCAATATTAATTCTTGATGATTCGGTAAGTGCAGTTGACACAAAAACTGAAGAAATTATTTTAGGGAATCTTGCTAAATCTCGAAAAGGAAAAACAACTATTTTAATTGCTCATCGTATTTCTACAATTCAAAGTTTAGATAAAATTTTGTATATGGATGCTGGCAGAGTTGTTGCTTTTGATACTCATGATAATCTTTATAAGAATTGTGAGGATTATCGTAAAATGGTAGATTTACAAAAATTAGAACAAGAAGATGGAGGTAATGCATAATGAATCCATTGTTAGTTATCGGAGCGATTCTTGGCACATTATCAATAATATTTTTAATTGCATTTTTATCGATTAAAAATAAAAAGGAAGTATTAGGCTTTGAACGCAATATGAGTGATACATATATTATAAAAAGATTATTAGCGTATGCTAAGCCACATTTAAAATCATTTATTATTGTATTTTTATTGATGGTATTTTGTGTTTCTGCTGATATTATATTGCCTATTATTACTGGTGGTGTAACTACCGTATTAGGCAAAGAAGAATTTAAGTATTATGAAGTTTTAAGACTGGTTATATTGTATTTAGTATTATTAATATTATCAGTGATTTGCAGTTATTTTCAAGCAATTATTCTCCAAAAAACAGGTCAAAAAATAATTTCAAAAATTAGAGAAGATGTATTTATTAATATTGAATCATTATCACATAGTCAATTAAACAATATACCAGTTGGAAAATTAGTAACTAGAGTTACAAATGATACTGATGCAGTATCAAATATGTTTACAGGCTTAGTTGTCAACTTAGTAAAGAATATATGTACAATTTTAGGTGTAGTAATTGCAATGTTTATTGTTAATATTCAATTATCACTAATGGTTATGTGTTTTGGACCATTTATTGTATATTTTACGATTATCTTTAGAAAATTTTCTCGAAAATCATATCGAGAAGTTAGAAATAATATTACTGATATTAATACATTTTTATCAGAAAACTTAAGTGGCATAAAAATAACTCAAATTTTTAATCAAGAGAAAAAGAAATTAAATGATTTTATTGAAAAAAATAATCGTTTAAATAATTCAAGTATAAAACAAATATTTGTTTTTTCGGTTTTTAGACCATGTATTTATATGATTTATATTTTTTCGATAATTGCTTTGTTTTGGATTGCAGGTACTGCTGCTATTGATAAAGTAAAAGTTTTTGGACAAATTATTACATATTCAACAATTGTTATTTTTTATCAATATTTATCTTCATTTTTTAATCCGATTCAAAATTTAGCAGAACAATTTAATAGATTACAATCTGCATTTGCATCTGCTGAAAAAATATTTACAATTATGGATATGAAACCAGAAGTTATAGATAGCGAAGATGCAATAGAATTGGAAAATATTAAAGGAGATATTGAGTTTAAAGATGTATGGTTTGCATATATTGAAAATGATTGGGTATTAAAAGGCGTTTCATTTAAAGTAAAAGCAAAAGATACAGTTGCTTTTGTTGGCTCAACAGGAAGTGGAAAAACGACTATTTTATCATTGATTGTCCGAAATTATGATATTCAAAGAGGACAAATTTTAATTGATGGTATTGACATTAAAAAAGTTAAGATTTCTTCCCTAAGAAAACACTTTGGTCAAATGTTGCAAGATGTCTTTATTTTTAGTGGGACAATTAAGAGTAATATTGTTCTTAGAGAGGAATCGATAACAGATGAAGAGATAAATAAGGCTTGCAAGTATGTAAATGCTGATTACTTTATCAATCAATTAGATCATGGATTAGAAGAAAAAGTATTGGAAAGAGGAAACAATTTTTCGGCTGGACAAAGACAATTATTATCTTTTGCTAGAACTATTGTTCATAAACCGACAGTTATGATTCTAGATGAAGCAACGGCTAATATTGATACGGAAACTGAATTATTAATTCAAGATTCATTAGAAAAGATGATGAATATTGGAACAATGTTAATTGTGGCACACAGATTATCAACAATTCAACACGCTGATAATATTATTGTATTATCTCATGGTGAAATAATCGAGCAAGGGAATCATCAACAATTATTAAAATTAAAAGGACATTATTATAATCTATATCAAATTCAGTATAATAAAGAATTATTAAGAAAATAAAGCAAAAGAATGCTATTAACGATGTTTAATGTTGATAGCATTCTTTTTGTTTGGGTAAAAATTTCTAATAATTAATAAAATATTGCTTGACAAACTATTAGATTTAATATATATTAAATATGGTTAGCGTTGACTAACAAGATAGGGTTAAATATTATTCTATTTATTGTTAGATGATTTATGCCAAGTGAAAGGGGGATTTATATGAATTTAAGTCAAGCGGAAATTGGAAAAGAATATATAATTCGTGAAATTAATACAGATGATGAAGAATTAAATGCTTTTTTATTTTCGTTAGGTTGTTATTCTGGTGAACCTATCACTGTTATCAATCGCCTTAAAGGTGGTTGTGTAGTGGCAATTAAAGATGGAAGATACAATATTGATTTACAACTTGCACAATCCATCATTATATAGTAATAAAAATTTTCTTTTTGCCAATCTAGTGCAATAAGAATTATTTTTTATTAATATGTTAGCGTTAGCTAACTTTGAAAAGGGGGAATTTAAATGAAAATTGCTTTAACTGGTAATCCAAACAGTGGAAAAACAACAATGTATAATGCATTAACAGGGAGAAATGAAAAAGTAGGAAACTGGGCTGGAGTTACTGTTGAGAAAAAAGAACATCAAATTAAAAAAATATTTTACGATCGTGATGAACGTTTAGTTGCCGTTGACTTACCTGGAGCTTATTCAATGTCTCCATTTACGTCAGAAGAAAGTATTACAAGTTCATATGTTAAGAACGAAAATCCTGATGTTATTATTAATATTGTGGATTCTACAAATTTAAGCCGTAGTTTATTTTTTACTACACAATTATTAGAATTACATATTCCAGTTGTTGTTGCTTTGAATAAGTCCGATATTAATAAACGAAAAGAAACGCAAATAGATGTTGCAAAATTATCTGAATTGTTAGGATGTCCTGTAATTGAAACTATTTCAACTTCTGCTACAGGATTAAATACTTTGATTGAAGCTGCTGTAAATGTCTATGGAAGAGGCCAAAAAGCGCCTTATTCACAAGGAAATATAGATATCACTGATAAAAAAGAAGTTGAAAAAGCTGACAGAGCAAGATTTGATTTTGTTAATAAAATTGTTGCCGAAGTTGAAAAAAGAAAAATATTAACTAAAGAAAAAAATGTTCAAGATAAAATTGATGCAGTATTAACAAATAAATGGATTGGTATTCCAATATTTGCTGTTGTAATGTTTCTAGTCTTTCAAATTTCTCAAGCATGGGTTGGTCCTTTTATTGCTGATACATTGTGTGATTTATTAGAAATATTTAAAAACTGGGTTGCTGATAGTCTTGCAAATTCTGCAGGAGAATTAGATATTTGGAGTTCAATATTAGTCGAAGGTGTAATTGGTGGCGTTATTGCTGTCTTGGGCTTTTTACCATTAGTTATGATTATGTATTTTTTAATTGCTTTATTAGAAGATTGTGGTTATATGGCCCGTGTTTCAGTGGTTTTAGATCCAATCTTTAAAAAAGTTGGTCTTTCAGGTAAATCAGTAATTCCGTTTGTTATTGGAACTGGCTGTGCAATTCCTGGTATTATGGCTTGTCGTACTATCCGTAATGAAAGAGAAAGACGAGCTACTGCAATGTTGACACCATTTATGCCATGTGGTGCTAAGTTGCCAGTAATTGCTTTATTTGCGGGTGTTTTCTTCGCTGATTCTTCATGGGTAGGTACTGTAATGTATTTTGTGGGAATTTTATTGATTCTTGCATGTGCACTTTTAATTAATCTTCTTACAGGATATAAAAATAGAAAATCATTCTTTATCATGGAACTTCCTGAATATAAGGTTCCAAATTTCTGGAAAGCTTTCTTATCTATGTGTGGCCGTGGTTGGGCTTATATAGTTAAGGCAGGAACAATTATTTTAGTTTGTAACTTTGCAGTTCATGTAATGCAAACATTTGATTGGAGCTTACATGTTGTTGACGCTAGTGATTCAATACTTCATGATTTAGCGACACCATTTGCTTATATACTTGCACCAATTGTAGGAATTTGTGCATGGCAATTAGCTGCAGCTTCAGTTACAGGTTTTATTGCCAAAGAAAATATTGTTGGAACATTAGCAGTTTGCTATGGAATCACAAATTTTATTAATGTAGATGATCTAATCTTAGAAAGTGGAGCAGAAGAAGTAGCAGCAATCTTTGCTATTACAAAAGTTGCTGGATTAGCATATTTAATGTTTAACTTATTTACACCACCTTGTTTTGCAGCGATCGGTGCAATGAATTCAGAAATTAAAAGTCGAAAATGGTTATGGGCTGGTATTGGTCTTCAATTTGCCGTAGGTTATACAGTTGGATTCTTAGTATTTTTCTTTGGTACATTATTTACAGGTGGCAGTTTAGGTGCACCATGGATGCCAATTGTAGGTTGGTTAATTGTTATTATAATAGCAGTGATTATTACTTCGCTTATTATCAAGAAAAATAGACATTTAAAGGAAGAATATGCATTTAATTAGTTTTTTAGCACTATTTATTTCTGGACAAATAATTGCAATTATAGCGATTATATTGATTATTGGCAGTGCATTACTTTATATAGTTAAAGCTAAAAAAAGTGGAAGAAAATGTATTGGTTGTCCTGATGGCTGTACTTGTAAAGTGAAAAAAATGCAAAAAAACTTAAAAAAAGCAAAAGGATATTGTAGTTGCTGTTCGAATAACGAAAAAGAAAATAAATAAATTTTTAGGTTGTAATAATTTATATTACAACCTTTTTATATAGATAATAAATTTATTATATTATGTGCAATAAATAAAAATAATGCACAATTAAATACCTTTCTTCTTTAGAATTAATATAATTAATTATTGTAAAAAATGATTAAAAAATTATAAATAAGTCATACTAAATATAGAAATACTGAAAGGAGTTTAATTATATGAAATATGTATGTGATATATGTGGCTGGGTTTATGATGAAGAAGAAGGAAATATTGAAAATGGAATTAAACCTGGAACAAAATTTGAAGATTTACCGGATGATTTTGCTTGTCCATTATGTGGAGTAGGCAAGGAAAATTTTAGTAAAGTAAAATAAAAATTTATTCATAGTATTAGATAAAATAAAAGTAGACTTTGTACAAAAATAAAAGAACTGTACAAGTCTACTTTTTATTGTTTATTTTAAAATATACTTTTAATTATTTTTTGTCAAAAAAAGATATTTCTTTTTATAAAAATATTAATATAATTGGTTAATTTCATTGATATACATTTGATATTTTGCTAAAATGCTAACCATGTTAGTTATTTGTGGAGGTGTTATTTATGGATAAAAGAGAGCAAGCAATATTTTTGATGGATGAATTTAAAAAATGTCGTCCTCAAATGTTTTTTGAAAAATTTAATATAACTGAAAAAGGAACACATTTTGTTTTAGATTATTTGGTTCATCATAATGATGAAGTTATTTCAGCAGATTTATCTAATTCATTAGGGGTTTCAACTGCAAGAATGGCTAAATTGCTTAATAATATGGAGAAAAAGGGACTAATTAGGAAATATTCATCTAATATTGATGCTAGAAAAACGGTTATTGTTTTAACTAAGGAAGGAAGAACTTTAATTAGTAAACATCAAGAAGCATTAATAATTGCTATAAGTAAATTAATAGAAGAAGTTGGGTTTAAGGATATTAGTGAGTTTATTAGAATATCTTATAAGATGAAAAATTCAATGATTTTTGATGAAACAATTATTGAACAATTAAAAATTATTGAATAAAAACTTATAGGTAATAGCTAATATGGTTAGCAAATAAATTAAAAGGAGGAATTATTATGTTACATCTATTTAAGTATTTAAGGAAAAAAGATTGGATATATATGTTAATCGCTTTAGTTTTAATAGTCATACAAGTTGCGCTAGAATTAACAATACCAGATTATACAAAACAATTAACTATTATTGTTCAAAGTGGAGCAAATTCAATGGATGAAGTTTGGAAAAATGGTGGCTTAATGCTTTTATGTGCTTTGGGGAGTTTAATATGTGCGGTTATTTGTTCATATTTTATTTCTAAAGTTGCTAGTTCTTTTTCTAAAAATTTGCGTGAAAATTTATTTAATAAAATAACAAATTTTTCAAATTCAGAAATGAATAATTTTTCTACACCTAGTTTGATAACTAGAACTACAAATGATGTTATGCAAATGCAAAATTTTATGGCTATCGGTGTTCAAATGTTATTTAAAGCACCGATAATGGCTATTTGGGCAATATGTAAAGTTGCTAAAACAGATATAAGATGGACTACTGCTACAATTATTTGTATTTGTATAATTGTAATTTGTGTTGCTATTTTGGTTGCGATTTGTTTGCCTAGATTTAGAAAAATTCAAAAGTTAACTGATGAATTAAATGATGTTACACGAGAAAATGTAACTGGAGTTCGTGTTGTTAGAGCATTTAATGCAGAAAACTATCAAGAAAAAAAATTTGAAAAAGTAAATGATGAAATAACTAAAACAAGTTTATTTTCAAACAAAGCAATGGGGCTTATGTCACCTATAATGAATGTTTGTATGAATGGTTTAACACTTGCTATTTATTGGATTGGTGCTCTATTAATAAATGAAATTTCGATTGCTGATTATTCAGGAAATATCAAAGATTTTGTTTTGGCTAAAGCAGATGTAATTGCCAATATGACAGTTTTTACATCATATGCAATGCAAATTGTTATGTCTTTTATGCTTTTAATAGTTGTATTTATTATTTTACCTAGAACTATTATTTCTGGAAATCGTATTTGGGAGGTATTAAAAACAAATCCTAGCATTAATGATGGTATTAATGATGTAACTACAAATCAAATTGGTACAATTGAATTTAAGAATGTTTCATTTGCTTATTCTGCAGAATCTGAAGCTTCTATTAAAAATATCTCATTTAAGGTTAATAAAGGTGAAACACTTGCTATAATCGGAGCTACTGGTAGTGGCAAAACATCAATTATCAATTTAATCCCAAGATTTTATGATGCAACTGCTGGTGAAGTGTTTGTTGATGGAATTAATGTCAAGGATTATAAAATTAAAGAATTAAGAAATAAGATAGCAATTGCCTCACAAAAAGCTGCCTTATTTAAAGGAACTATTAAAGATAATATAGTATATGGATCTAAAAATAAGATAAATGAAGAGAAAATTGCTTTGGCAATTGATGTATCTAAATCTGATTTTATAGCTGAACTTGAAAAAGGTATTGATAGTGAAGTGGCTCAAGGCGGAACAAATTTCTCTGGTGGTCAAAAGCAAAGAATAAGTATTGCTAGGGCTTTATATAAAGATGCTGAAATTATGATTTTTGATGATACATTTTCAGCATTAGATTATAAAACAGATATGCTAGTTAGAAAAGGAATAAAGGAAAATTTAAGGGAAAAAACAGTTATAATTATTGCTCAAAGAATTGGAACAATTATGAATGCTGATAAGATTATTGTTTTAGATGAAGGAGAAATAGTCGGAATAGGAAGCCATGAAGAACTATTAAATAATTGTGCAGTATATAAAGAAATTGCTTTATCTCAACTTTCAAAGGAGGAATTATAATATGCCAGGTCCTATGAGAAGAAATGGTCCAATAGATTCTAAAGAAAAAGTAGATATTCAATCAATAAAAAAATTAATTGGCTATTGTAAAAAATATTTATTGGCTATAATTATCGCTTTAATTTTTGCTTGTGTTTCTGCAGTAATTCAAATTATAAGTCCTGATAAAATATCTGATTTATTGGCTATAGTTCAAAAGGGAATTACATCAGTAGATAAAATAGATATGTCTAGTTTTTATGATGGTTGTGTTTTTCTTATTTCTATTTATGTAATTGGTGCAATTGTGAGTTATTTACAACAATTTATCATGGCAAATGTTACCCAAAAGACAGCTAAAAAATTAAGGACAGATATTAATGATAAAATTAATAAATTACCATTAAGTTATTTTGATAAAACAACTAGAGGAGATATTTTATCTAGAGTAACTAATGATGTTGATACAATTTCTCAAACATTGGGTAGTACTATTGCAAATTTTGTAAATGCAATTACTTTATTAATAGGAGTTGTATTTATGATGTTTTATGTAAATGTAACACTTGCATTAATTACAATTTGTTCATCATTGTTGGGATTTGTCTTAATGTTTACTATTCTTGGTTTATCACAAAAGTATTTTAATAAAAGACAAAAAAATCTTGGAGAAATGAATGGACAAATTGAAGAAATATATACAAATCACAATATTGTTAAATCATATAATGGTGAAAATCAAGCACGTCAAAAATTTATGGTAATTAACAACGAACTTTATCAAAATAACTTTAAGTCACAATTTTTATCAGGGTTTATGCCACCGATAATGACTTTTGTTGGAAATCTTTCATATGCATTAATTTTTATAGTAGGTATTGCTATGGCAATAAATGGTAATAATAGCGTTACTTTTCCAATAATTGTTTCATTTACAATGTATGCTAGATTATTTTCTTCACCTTTACAAACAATTGCTCAAGCTATGAGTTCAGTTCAACAAGCTTCTGCTGCGTCTAAAAGAGTTTTCGAAATGTTAGATGAAAAAGAAGTAGAAGATGAAACAAATAAAAATGTAGTTTTACCAAGTGTTGAAGGAAATGTTGAATTTAAAAATGTGAGATTTAGTTATGAAGAAAATAATCCTATTATTCATAATTTTTCTGCAAATTTAAAAAAAGGACAAAAAGTTGCTATTGTTGGTCCTACTGGAGCAGGAAAGACAACAATTGTAAATTTATTAATGCGTTTTTATGAAGTGGACTCTGGAGATATTTTAATTGATGGCGTTTCAATAAAAGAAATGAAACGAGAAACAGTTAGAGATTTATTTGATATGATTCTTCAAGATACTTGGTTATTTAATGGTACAATTAGAGAAAATTTAGTTTATAATAAAAAGAATGTAAGTGATGAAGAATTAAATACTGTTTGTAGAGCTGTGGGATTACGTCATTTTATAAAAACATTACCAAATGGATATGATACAAAATTAGATGATAATTTATCGCTTTCCGAAGGACAAAAACAACAATTAACAATTGCAAGAGCAATGATTAAAAATTCACCATTATTAATATTAGATGAAGCTACTTCAAGTGTTGATACAAGAACTGAAATGGTTATTCAAAAAGCTATGGATAAATTAACTGAAGGAAGAACTTCATTTGTAATTGCTCATAGATTATCGACAATTAAAAATGCAGATGTAATCTTAGTGATGAAAAATGGTGATATTGTTGAGCAAGGAAATCACCAACAATTGTTAAGCAAAAAAGGATTTTATGCTGAAATATATAATTCTCAGTTTGAAATTATTTCATAATTATTCTAGAAAAATATCGAAAAAATACTATAATTAGTGTGTATTAGTTTAGGGGGAGAGAAAAATGGACAAACCAAAAATTAAAATAACGCTTATAGATAGAAAAGGTGATATGCCATGTCATAGAAGGCATAAAATAGGAGATAGTTTTGATTTTGATACTGAAAGAGGAAAATTATGTCCAATGGCAATGCATGTTGCTTTTGCATATGTAGAGATATTGAGATATGGTGGTAGCATTCCTACATCGAAAGATAAAATTATAAAATTTTCATGTCCTGATGCTGATACATTGAATATTTTTAAAATTGAAGTTGAAAATAATTAAATGATTAAATATGATTCGAGGTTTTATATATGTATAGTATTGGATTAGATATTGGATCGACAACGATTAAATATGTTGTTCTTGATGATAAAAACAATATAGTAAAAAAAGATTATTTACGTCATATGTCATTTGTGGCATCAAAGGCAAAAGAGATTTTAATTAAATTACAAAAAGAGTTTGGCAACGAGTGCTATTTAGCAATATCTGGTTCTGCTGCTTTAGGATTATCAGAATATTGTAAAGTTAGCTTTGTGCAAGAAGTATATAGTGAAAAAATAGCATGTGACAAACTTTCTCCAAATACTGATGTTATTATTGAACTTGGTGGCGAAGATGCCAAAATAGTTTTTATTTCTAATGGATTAGAAGTAAGAATGAATGGAAGTTGTGCAGGTGGTACTGGTTCTTTTATTGATCAAATGGCATTGCTTTTAGATGTTGATTTAGTAACGATGAACGAACTAGCAAGTAAGGCAAATAAGATATATCCGATTGCTTCTAGATGTGGTGTTTTTGCTAAAAGCGATATTCAACCATTAATAAATCAAGGAGCTTTAAAAGAAGATTTAGCAAAATCAATTTTTTATGCCATTTGTAATCAAACGGTAGGTGGCTTAGCTCAAGGTAGAGAAATTAAGGGGAATATTTTATATTTAGGTGGTCCATTAACTTTTAACTCTGAACTTAGATTATGTTTTGATAAAACGCTTGGATTAAAAGGAATATGTCCAGAAAATTCATTGTATTTCGTTGCAATTGGTGCTTCATATGCAAGAGAAAAAATTTGTAATCTTAGTGAAGTAATTAATTTATTGGATAATTATCAAAAAGAGACAACATATAATTTTAATGAACCATTATTTAAAAATGATAAAGAATATCATTATTTTTTAGAAAGACATCAAAAAGCAAATGTAAAATCGCTTGATATAGCAACTTATAAAGGTGATGCTTATCTTGGAGTTGATAGTGGTTCTACAACAATAAAAATAATACTTATTGATAATGATAATAATATATTACTATCATTATATGAACCAAATAATGGTCAAGCAGTTGAACTAATTAAAAAAACATTAATTTCTTTACATAATCAATATCCAGATATTACAATAAAAGGATCGGCAGCAACAGGTTATGGTGAACAATTAATAAAAAATGCTTTTACAATGGATTTTGGGGTTGTTGAAACGATTGCTCATTATACAAGTGCTTCATACTTTATGCCAAATGTTGATTTTATTATTGATATTGGTGGGCAAGATATGAAATGTTTTAAGATAAAAAATGGAACGATAGATAATATTTTTCTTAATGAATCTTGTTCATCTGGTTGCGGGTCATTTCTTCAAACGTTTGCTAATGCTCTAGGCTATGATGTAATTAAATTCGCCGAATTGGGTTTATTTGGTGATAAACCGGTTGATTTAGGATCACGTTGTACTGTGTTTATGAATTCCCTTGTTAAACAAGCTCAAAAAGATGGAGCAACAATTGAAAATATTTCAGCAGGATTATCTATGAGTGTTGTTAAGAATGCTCTATATAAAGTTATAAGAATTGCTAATCCTAAAGATTTAGGAGAAAATATTGTTGTTCAAGGTGGCACATTTTATAATAATGCGGTATTAAGGGCTTTTGAAAAGGAAACGAATTTGGAAGTAATAAGGCCAAATATTGCAGGATTAATGGGAGCGTATGGAGCTGCTTTATATGCAAAGAAACATATTGGTAATAAAAAGACAAAACTGATTAATTATGATGAATTATGTAATATGAAAATAAAAGTAGTCAATACTCGATGCCAAGGATGCCAAAATAATTGTTCTTTATCTATTAATGTTTTTGGTGATAAACGCAAGTATATTTCTGGTAATAAATGTGAAAAGCCAATTACTAATAAAACCAATGATGATAGTCTTAATATGTTTGTAATAAAAAGAGAATTATTAAAAAAATATCGAAATGATAATAATAAGGAAGCACCACTTGGAACAATTGGTATTCCCATGGTTTTAAATATGTTTGATTTACTGCCTTTTTGGTACACATTTTTTAAAAATTTAGGATTTAATGTCATAACTTCTGATGATTCAAATCAAAAAATCTTTTTAAAAGGACAATCTACAATTCCTTCAGATACTATTTGCTATCCTGCAAAGTTAGTACATGGTCATATAATAAATCTTATAGATAAAGGAGTAAAAACTATTTTTTATCCTGCAATGACAAGAAATGTTGATGAAGGTTTAGGAGATAAAAATTTTAATTGTCCAGTAGTTGCATATTATCCTGAAGTTATAAGAGTAAATATGGAAGCAATTAACGAAAATAAGATTGCTTATTTAGCACCATATATTGGAATAGATCAAAAAGAATTTCCAAATAAATTATATAAATATTTAGTGAAGCATTATCCAAATATCAAATATAATAAGGTTTTAGAATCAATTAACCTCGCATGGAAAGAATATTATAATTTTAAAGATATTTTAGATATTGAATGTAATAGAATTATTGATTATGCAAAAGATAAAAATAAACAAATTATTGTTTTAGCAGGAAGACCATATCATATTGATAGTAGTATTAATCATGAAATAGATAAATTAATTGTTGAATTAGGTGCTTGTGTTGTTACTGAAGAAGCGATTGCTAGAAAAAGTCATAAAGAAGAGACTTCAATTATTAATCAATGGACTTATCATGCAAGATTATATGCAGCTGCAAATTATGTTGCTAAGGAAAAAAATATGAATTTAATTCAGTTGGTTTCTTTTGGCTGTGGACTTGATGCAATTACCACTGATGAAGTAAAAGAAATACTAGAACGACATAATAAGATTTATACACAAATAAAAATCGATGAAATAACAAACTTAGGAGCTGCTAAGATTAGAATTAGAAGCTTGCTTAGTGTGGTAGGTGATAGTAATGAATAAGAAAATAAAAACAATTTTGGCACCAATGATGTTACCAATTCATTTTGAAATATATGAACAAATATTAAGAAAAGAAGGGTATAATTTAATTGTTTTAAAAAATTCTTCTTCAACAATGATTGAAGAGGGATTGAAATATGTGCATAATGATACTTGCTATCCTGCGTTAGTTGTTATTGGTCAAATGATTGAAGCTTTAAAAAGTGGTAAATATAATATTGAAGAAACTGCAGTTATAATTACTCAAACAGGTGGAGGATGTAGGGCATCTAATTATTTGAAATTATTGAGAAAAGCCTTGGATAAGGCTGGCTTTAATAATGTGCCGGTTTTGTCTTTGAATATGTCGGGATTGGAAAAAGATAATTCTTTAAAAATAACAATTCCTTTAATTAGAAAACTTTTAACAGGAACTATATATGGTGATTTAATAATGCATTTAGCAAATCAAACAAAGCCATATGAAGTTAATAAAGGAGATACCGATATATGCACAAAAGAACTTATATCTTTATTATCAAAAGATATAAGTAATAAAAATGGGTTTAAAAAATCGCATATAAAAAGAAATTGTTCAACTATTGTCAAAAAGTATAATTCTATATTATTGGAAAAACAAAAAATTGTTAAGGTAGGTATAGTAGGAGAAATATTTGTCAAATATTCCAATGTTGGAAATAATAATTTGGAGGAGTTATTGTTAAAAGAAAATACTGAAATAAGAGTTCCTGGTTTAATGGGTTTTATTAATCATTGTATTTCACAAAAATTTGATCAGGTTAATCTTTATGGTGGCAAATGGTATGTGAAATTTATTGCTAAAATATTATATAAATATACTACATCATTAGAAAAAATAATGAATAGTCAAATCAAAAATAATTCTTCATTTGAAGAAATCATGCCATTTGATGAAACAAGAAAAATTGCTCAAGAAGTTTGTGGTTTAGGAATAATAATGGGTGAAGGTTGGCTGTTAGCAGCTGAAATGTTAGCTTTATGCAAAGAGGGATTTGAAAATATTGTATGCACTCAACCATTTGGATGTTTACCAAATCATATTGTAGGAAAAGGTATGATTAATAGGATTAAGAAATTGTATCCTACAGCTAACATTGTATCAATAGATTATGATCCTTCTGCTACTAAAGTAAATCAAGAAAATAGAATAAAATTAATGCTTTCGGTTGCTAAGGATAATTTGTTTAAATAAAAATAAAAATATAATAAAATGGCACAATTTTTGTGCCATTTTATTATTAACTAAATTATTGATTTATTTTTAAAATAATCAGTATAATATATTTTATCTAAATATTCTTGTTTTTCCAGTAATATCTTTGCTCTTTCTTGAAAACTATAAAAATCAGTCTCAACATAATCATTCGATTTATATATTAATTCTTCGGCAGAATAACATATTAACTTATCAGTTATAAAAATACCGTAAGCTCTAGAGAAAATGATACTTTCAATGTTTTTAATAAACATTGATGTTCCATAATATAAGTTTTTATATCCTTGAATTCCAAATAAATCTAAAATTGTAGGCAACATATCTGAAGTAGTTGTGAATTTTGAAATGATATTTGTGCCTTCATTATTTTCATAAGCAGTTTTCAATTTTTTATCATAAATCATAAAAGGAACTCTAAATAATTCACTATTATATCTTTCTTCAATTCCTTTTGCATAATAACTTAAATTATTGTAATAAGTATTATGATCAGCAAACATTACTATAGTAGTATTGTCTAATTGATTGTTCTCTTCTAATTTTTTCATCATAATACCTAATGCTTTATCAAAGTCCATTACCGCAGCAGCATAAGTTCTTAAGTAATCTGCTTTTTCATTGATTCCTGCCGGATAAGCTCCAACTTCATCTAATTTATTATAATATCCTGCATTTTTAAATGTTTCTCTTTCAACATAATATCCATGCATTGAAAATGTCAACCAAAATGTAAAGTATTGTTCATTGCTCATTGTTTTTGGGAACATTTCATTTTGAAGTTTACTCACTGTTTCAGAGTCTAGATTACGTTCTCCTTTGAATTCTTTTTCATTCCATGTGTTAATAATACCATATGCTGCCATATCTTTAATATCAAGCAAATCATCAAAACCTAAACTTTCATGCAGAATATTTCTATTATAGAATTTACCATCATTTTGATGAAATGATTTTATATGTTTAATAGAATTGCCATTTGCTAAAATACTATTTTTAAATAAATTCGGTAACGACCAAATATAATTGTTTGTCGGGAAATCATAATTAATAAATTTATTTGTCGGATTACTACCAAGTAAAGCTAGCATTTCAGCAGTATCGGTTTTTTCTCTTGAGTAAAATTTATCAGCATATATGCTATTGTTTAAAAACTTATTAAGATTAGGATATAACTCAAGTGACTGTGCTTCAGTACAATTTGTTAAAAATGGATACCATTCAAATGATTCAACTAAAATATATATTAAATTATTTCCTTTACTAATACCATTATATTCTGAAATTGGTAAATAAGGATTTGAATCTTTGAAAATAAATTCCTCAATTCCTTCGGTATTGTAATCTAGTACGGCATTAACAATTGTGCCACTTAAAAATTCATAAACAGTATTAGAAGAAATTCCGATTTGTTGATATTTATTATCACCATTTCCATATAAATATCTAGTAACATAACTTTGATTAGCATCATAGATGCCATTTATTATGGGAATAGATAATGAAGAAATAGAACAAATGCATAATCCTAATTTAGCAATTTTTTGCAATAAATTTTGTTTATAAAAAATAATATTTTTCTTATAATAGAATTTATAAATTAAAGTCGAAATAATTATATGAGTAAAAAGACAAAAAATTAATAATATTAATAAGCCCCATCTTAATGAAAGGTCTTCAATTGTTGCAAATGCATCATCTCTTTGATTTATCATTGACCATTCAAAAAAAGTCCCATTACAATCATATAAATACACAAAACCTATATTTGCAATAATTTGAATTATTAAAAAAAAGGAACTAAAAATAATTTGCATTTTATGATTTCTTAATAGAATTAATGTTGAAACAAAAACTCCAAAGATCATTAACGGATATAGCGGCTTTGTCAATAATGGCATGCATCCGATGAAACAAATACTAATTGTTTCAAAAAATATGGCAAAAAAAAGATAAATTATAATTATTAAATTATTTTTCAAAAATAAATTTATTTTTTCTTTCATTAATGCACCTTCTTTATATATAAATATTATCGTAGTAAATGAAATTCTGATTTGAATAATAAATAATATTTATCAAATTTAAATAAAAGCATATAAAGACAATTTTATTAAAATTTCATTCCGAAGATATTATATTATTTACATTTAAAAAGTCAATAAAATCTTTAATAATTACTTCAATCAAAGTTATAAAAAATTATATTTAATATAATTGCTAAAAATAGTCGAAAATATTAAATCAATTTAATATTTAAAAAAATCTTTTAAATAAATAAAAAATAAATATAATATAAATTATAAGAAGGTGATTTTATGAATAACATTATCGAAATTAAAAATTTATATAAGAATTATAAAGATGTAAAAGCAGTTCAAAATTTGAGCTTTTGCGTAAAAGAAGGAGAATTATTTGCATTTTTAGGTGTTAATGGTGCAGGTAAAAGTACTACAATTTCAATGATTTGTGGAACGATTCCCAAGGATCAAGGTAAAATTTATATTAGTGGTAAGGATATTGATAGTTCGCTTGAAGAAATAAAAAAGGATTTTGGGGTGGTGTTCCAAAATTCAGTATTAGATAAGGCTTTAACTGTTTATGACAACCTTAAGTATCGTGCTTCATTATATGGTATTTATGGTGCGGCATTTGATAAAAGATTAGAACAGGTATCTAACTTGTTAAATTTAAAATCGCTTTTAAAAAGAAATGTTAACAAATTATCTGGAGGTCAAATAAGAAGAGTAGATATAGCAAGAGCGATAATTCATAATCCTAAAATATTATTTCTTGATGAGCCAACTACAGGGTTAGATCCTCAAACCAGAAAAAACGTTTGGGACGTAGTTGGAAAACTTAGATCCGAAAATAATATTACAGTTTTTTTGACAACTCATTATATGGAAGAAGCTTCTGAGGCTGATTATGTAACTATAATTGATCAAGGAAGAATTGTTGCTACAGGAACGCCACTTGAACTTAAGAATGCATATACAGGTGATTACATCACTTTATACAATATTGAAGAAGAAGCAATTAAAAAATTGGACTTACCTTATACAAAGACAAGAGATGGTTATAAGATACAGGTTAAAGACACAAGTGAGGCAACTAATTTAATAATTAAATATAGTGATTTATTTATTGATTATGAGATAATAAAAGGCAAAATGGATGATGTATTTTTAAATGTTACTGGAAAAAAATTGGAAGGAGGTAAGGACTAATGAACACCTTATTATTGTTAATAAAAAGAAATATTAAAATTTTCTTTAAAGATAAGGGGATGATATTTACATCTTTGATTACTCCTTTAATTCTATTAGTTTTATATGTAACTTTTTTAGGTAATGTTTATAAAAATAGTTTTATTTCTATTTTACCTACTGGTATAAATTTAAGTTCTTCATTGATTAATGGATTAGTTGGTGGCCAATTAGTTTCATCATTATTGTCTGTTTCTTGTATTACGGTAGCATTTTGTTCCAATTTTTTAATGGTTCAAGATAAAGTTAGTGGAGTCAGAAAGGATATTGATATTACTCCTGTAAAAAAATCTATTTTAGCATTAAGTTATTATATATCAACCTTTATTTCAACGTTTGTAATTTGTATTATTGCAATGTTAGGTGGTTTTATTTATCTTGCTTGCGTGGGCTGGTATTTATCATTTGCTGATATTTTATTAATATTATTAGATATTCTTTTATTGGTTTTATTTGGGACAGCTTTATCTTCAATTATTAATTATTTTTTAACATCACAAGGACAAATATCTGCAGTTGGAACAGTTGTCAGTGCTGGTTATGGATTTATTTGTGGAGCATATATGCCTATTTCTCAATTTTCACCATTTTTACAAGATTGCTTATCATTTTTACCAGGTACATATGGTACTTCATTATTTAGAAATCATTGCATTAATGGAGTGCTTAGAGAAATGCAAAATAATCATATTTCTAATGAACTTATAAGAGGAATAAGAGATTCTGTTGATTGTAATATCTATTTACTTGGAAATAATGTTAGTATTATTTCAATGTATTTATACATTATTTTTGCAGATATAATTTTGATATTATGCTATGTTTTGTTAAATTATCATAAAAATAAATAAGATATATTTTAATATAATATTTAAATATTGCACACATTAATTGATTTTTGTATAATATATTTAGATAATAGGAGGGATGTTTTATGAGAAAAAGAAATTTACTTAGTTCATTAATACTATGTGGGGTATTAGCTTGTTCTACTACTTCATGCTCTAATTCAGTTACAATTGAAGAGGCAAACAAAAAAATAAATAATGCAGCACAAAAAACTGAAATTAAATTTAAAGAAGAATTAAATAAAGATATGTTCTATTTTGAAGTAAATTATAATGGAAAAGTAAAAATAGATTTATCTAATGTTTATGAAAAGACTATAACTAATGCTATAACTGAGGAAGTAGTATCAAAAAATAATGAAACTGAGAACTATTCGCTAAATAACACACAACTTTTGGAAGTTTTTGGTAATTTTGATAAAAAATATTATTTGGAATTAGATGAAAAACTTCCGACAGATAATGGTACTGACATTTTCGTTCATGTGAAGCAAACAAATAAAGTTACTGAAGATGATGAAGTTGAAGAAGATATAAATGATATTGCTTATCGTTATGTTCAAAGTGAACTTGGAATGGTAACAAGCGAAAATTCAACTGATGTCGCTAATATTCAATTACCTGAACAACTTGATTCAATTATTGGTTCATACCTTGCAACAATTATTGAAGATTTAAATGAACCAAAAGATGAAAATAAAGAAGAAGAATCATTTGAAGAAAAAATACTAATGATTGCTAATAGCACTAATAATGAAGAAATTATAGAAATTGCCGAATATCTTGTTGAAGAATATGATTTAGAAAATTTAACTTCAGAAGATATTGTTGATATAATTATTTATTTCTTAAACAATGTAATTTCAAATTCATTAATGGTTATTACGCCAAGTTTAAAATCATATTTAGTTGATTCACTTAATGATATTAAAGAATTAGATACTAGTAAAATAATTGAAACTACAGTTGATAAAAAATCCAGTTATACTTATTATAATTATGACTTGAATTATAAAGAATTAAAAACATATATTAATAAAGTTATTAAAGTATTAAATGATAATTTAGAATCATTATCAGGCAATGAAAAAGTTCTATTAACAAGTTTTGTAACATTAGTTGAAGAAACTATTAAAGCAATGCTTCCAAAGTCATTGAATATTAGTTTTGGAATTGGAATAAATGATGGTACTATAATGGCATTAGCACTAAACTGTTCGGTGAAAGGCTTTGAAATTGTAACAAATACATCAAAGTCTTATGATGCGCAAACAGGAAATTATATTGAAGAAACATATACAACAAAGATTAATGAAATGACATTTTCGTTAGATTTTAATTATGATTTTGCAAATAAAGCATATTCAATTCCTAAATTGAACGAATATTTCAAAAAGTAAATATTTTAAAATAGTAAAGGACTTTAGCATAATGTGCTAAAGTCCTTTTATAATGCATTTACAGTAAGAATATAATTATTCCACTTATTGCTGATATTATTATTAGTAGTATTGTATTTACTTTCTTTTTAAATAGGTATTTTGAAATATTATATATCAATGCAATTAAGATAAATATAATTAATGAATGTAAATTAAAGTCAAAAGACTTAAGACTATTAAATCCAATCGATTTAATAAATAACATAACACCAGTTGATAATATTAATCCTATAACTACAGGTTTAATTCCACTTAAAAAAGATTGAAAATACTTATTTTTGATAAACTTTTTTAATAATGATGCTACTAAAATAATAACGATAAAAGATGGTAGAACTACTCCAAGTGTAGCAATAATTGCTCCCAATAATCCGCCTTGCTTTGTGCCAATAAATGTTGCCATATTAATAGCTATCGGTCCAGGAGTTGATTCGCATACTCCAATAAAACTGTAAAATTCAGATTCACTTAACCATTCATATTTTAATACAACATCTCTAACTATTGGAATCATGGCATAGCCACCACCAAAGGTGAATAAACCAATTATAAAAAATTCAAAGAATAAAATTAAATATATCATTGCTTTATCTCCTTTTTCTTAATGGATTTAAGAAGATTAATAACAACACACAATAATCCACCAATTAAAATTAAATAAATTGAAGAAAAGGATTTACTTGTTAATTCTAGAATAACCATTAAAATAAAAACAATAGAAAATATAGTAATATTGAAAATATTTTTTTTCATTTTTATTAACATATCCCAACCAGCTTTCATAATTAAAAAAGCTACACATGCTTTAATTCCGACAAAAGCAGCTGCTACATATTTATTAGAAATAAATTGATCATATAATAACGAAACAATAAAAATAATAATTAATGATGGCAGAACTACTCCTAAAGTAGCCATAAAACTACCACATATTTTGCCTTGCTTAAACCCGATATAAGTTGCCATATTGATTGCGATTGGTCCTGGTGTTGTTTCAGCGATAGCTAATACTTCAATCATTTCATCTTCGGTTAACCATTTTTTATTTTCAACGACTTCTTCTTTTAAAGTAGGAATCATGGCATAGCCACCACCAAAAGTAAATAAACCAAGTTTAAAGAAAACACAAAATAAATATAAATTATTTTTTAGTTTTTTTCTAAATATGATTATTAAAATAATAGTTAATAACAATGAAATAAAAATATATGGCCAATATTTGATTGGAAATAAATAATAGTTAATGAAATCAGGAACACTATTTAATAGCATCATTGCGCACCTCCACAAATATATATGATATATTAAAATCAATTAAAAAGCAAATGTTATATCATTAATTGTTTATCTAATTTGTTGACATAAAAATATAAATGGCATAAAATAATTTTTATTAAAAGCAAATATAGATAAACTAATTATTTATATAAAGTATATCTTATGTTGTTTTTGAAATATAATTTAGATTATATAGAAATTATATTGAGATGATTAATAACTATATTGTTAGGAAAAAAGTATTTATGATTTAATAATTAAAAAAACAAAATATTGGATATGAATAGTGCTTATACTAACAATAAGTAATTTAAATTAAAATCACTAATTATAAAAGATGTTTTTTAGAGGCTTGTATTTATGGATAAAAATTTAACAAAGGAAATAAATGATTTTTTTGTGGATGTTTTTAATAAAATTTCCATAGCAGAGGGAAAAATATTTGATAAAACAATATATAGTAATGTTTCTATTAAAGAAGCTCATGTAATCGAAACGATTGTTTTATTAATGAACGAAAATAAAAATACGATGACTAATATTGCAAATAAATTAAAAATAAGTGTTGGAGCACTTACAACTACTATTAAGACACTTACAAAAAAAGGGTATGTTGAACGAATTTGTAATGAAAATGATCGCCGAATTGTAAATATTATTGTTACAAGTAAGGGAGAAGAAGTAAATAAAATACATGATAATTTTCATAATGAATTAATAGATTGCATTGCAAAAACTCACAGTGTTCAAGAAATCCAACAACTTATGGCATGTTTGAATGCTTTTAAAAAATACTTAAGTAGATATTGATATAAATCAATTTTTAATTAAATAGTTAAAGATATAAAGGAGATAATAATTATGGATTGGAAGAATATTTTAAATTCAGTATTAACTTGGCTATCATCTGAAGGTATTAGACTATTAATTGGCATTATTGGATTGTTTATAATATTTAAAATAATTAATAGATTTACAAAAAAGATAGTAAGAAATTCTGAAAGAAGAAATCATGATAAAACTCTTACAAAAGTGATTGCAAGAACATTAAAAATAACATTAAAAATAATAGTTTTTGTAGCTTTTCTTGGCTATGTGGGAATTGACACTGCTGGTATTGGGGCAGCAATTACATCTGTTGGCTTAGCAATTGGACTTGCGTTACAAGGATCATTATCGAATTTTGCTGGTGGTGTTATCATTATTGTTATGAGACCATTTAAGATTGATGATTATATTGAATCTAGTGGATATAGCGGAACAGTAGAAGATATTCAACTATTTTATACATATTTAGCGACACCTGATAATAAAGTTGTGATGATTCCAAATGGAATGTTAGCTAATGATACTATAGTTAATTATTCAGCTAAAAAGATTAGACGTGTCGAATGGAAATTTAGAATATCTTTTGATCAAGATTTCGCCAAAGCTAAGGCTGCAATTATAAAATGTATTGATAGTGATGGAAGGGCATTAGCAAATAAAGATGTTTTTGTGAAAATGTCTGCTTATTTAGATAGTGCAATTGAAATCACTACGAGAATATGGGTTAATTCATCTGATTATTGGGACACATACTTTGCAATTATTGAAGCTGTCAAAAAAGAATTTGATTTGCAAAATATAGTTGTACCATATTCTCAAATTGATGTTCATTTAGATAAATAAAAACATTGATTATAAATATAAATTATAAATATAAACTAATTAGCTAGACTATCAATATTTTTTTAGCAAAGCAACTGAAACTTCAGTATTTTTGAGCATTATAAAACTCGCAACCTATCGAGATGTTTGTAATATCATCTCTTCAGTAGCGGGTATATAACCGAATGGTGAAGCGTAATAGATATAATTCGCTACTATTTTATTGGAAAAATATGCTTTTTATCAATTTTTCTTTGATTGCACCTTTATTATATCTAATTTGCTAATTTCATTCTTATTTGCTCTTGTACTTTAATAGTAAGTGTATTGTTTATTTAATATTTCAATGTAAAAATTGATTTTTATGTCTATATATGAAATTCCATATAATTAGTTATTTTTTGCATAATTACTTTATATATGTTTTCTTGACTATTATTTAATAGGTTCAAATTTTATTATAATTATTACCAAATAACTATTTTTTTATTTTCCAATAACCCGTTTTTCTGGAACCAACTCTAATTATTAAATTTTGTTCAATCAATTTTTTTAATGCCCGTTTTATAGTTTCCCTTGATAGATTAAGATGTAACATTAAATCATCAATAGTATAAGATTCATTTTCCTTAACCAATTCTAAAACTTTTAATGCTGATTTTGATAATTTTATAGGCTCATTTATAGGCTCATTTATAGGCTCATTTTGAGTATCATTTTGGGTATCATTTTGACTCAATGCGTTCTTATTATATGGTAAATTAACTTGTAAATAATTATCTGTAAAATTAAAGACATCTTCACCATAATGAT
>CAZYEI010000003.1:0-8873 GCA_964646425.1 uncultured Eubacteriales bacterium
CAGATATTACAATTAATGGTAATGGTCATGCATTAAAAGGATTAAGAGCAGATGATAATACAGTATCTCCTACAAGTGGAGATTTTGCAGGACACTCATATGGATATGGAATTTTTGGAAATATCGAAGAAGGAACAGTAACAATAGAAAATGTAACAATTTCAAATGTTTATGTTGGGAAAAGTGGAGGCTCACACGAAAAAGGATCAAATACAGTAGGATTAGTTGCAGGATATGTAAGTGCTAAAGCTACACTTGTAATGAATAATGTTACATTTAAAGATTGTTCAGTAACTGGTTATCAAAAAGTAGGTGGACTTGTAGGACAACTTCATGGAACAGTAGAATTAAAAAATGTTAAATTTGTTAATACTTCCGTTACAGGTTATGTTGAAACTGCAAAAATTGCAGGAATTGTTAATTCAAATTTAACAAAAGTCAATGATAATTATTCCACATACGATGGCACAGGAGGAAAATTAACAGTTGATAGCGATTGTGATTTTTCTGGAATAACTGTTACAGGATTAACAGGAAAAGGAACAACATTAATAAAAAAATCAGATTTAACAATTTCAAATGGAAATGCAATATTAGGTGATAATAATAATACTTTTGTTCAATTTGGCTCATCAGGAATATGGGGACAAGCAACAAATGATTGGGCGTGGTATGATTTTAGAACTTTAAAAGATGGTGTTTGGACTGGTAGATTTAATAATAAAGAAGGAGTTACTAATCAACATCCGAATATTTCTCTAGATGGAGAAGAAATTTCTACCGTATGTTGTTTCTTGTTTTCAGCAAGCACAAACTTTGAAAAAGGTGCTCCAGCAAAATAATTTACTTTAATCGTGAAGTCTTAAAAAAATTTAAAATATTAGGTTCTATCAAATCTAATTGAAATTATGAAAGCACATCGTGAAAATGATGTGCTTTTTTGATAAAAAAATATCACTCTAAAACATATAAAATATATTTATTTGATAATGTTAAAATGGACTTCTTTTGTGCTTTTGAAAATTATGACATAAAAGTGAAGTTCATTTTTGCTTTTACCTTATATTTGGAAGCTTTATTAATCTAACTTTTTAAATATAAATCTTTATCAAATAATTAAAACATGTTATAATAATCAAGATTAAATCAAAGATTTAGGTATTATGTTAAGAAAGAAGGTAAAACTATGGATAAAAAGAAGTTTTATATAACAACACCAATTTATTATGCAAGTGGAAATTTACATATAGGCCATGCATATACTACAATTGTTTGTGATGCAATCGCTAGATATAAAAAAATGCGTGGCTATGAAGTATATTATTCAACAGGAACTGATGAACATGGAGAAAAAGTTCAATTAAAAGCAGCTGAAAAGGGAGTAACACCTAAAGAGTATGTTGATGAATTAGTAGCAAAAATTAAAGATTTATGGAAAACATTAAATATTGATTATGATAAGTTTATTCGTACTACTGATGAATATCATAAAGAATCTGTTCAAAAAATATTTTCTTACTTTTTAGAAAAAGGCGATATTTATAAGGGGAAATATGAAGGTTGGTATTGTACCCCATGTGAATCATTTTGGACAGAAAGTCAATTAGATGAAAATCATTGTTGTCCTGATTGTGGTAGACCAGTGGAGAAAAAAGAAGAAGAATCATATTTCTTTAGAACAAGTAAGTATGCTGATAGATTAATGGCATATTATAATGAACATCCTGAATTTATTGAGCCAATCGCTAGAAAAAATGAAATGATAAATAATTTTATTAAACCAGGATTAGAAGATTTATGTGTCTCAAGAACATCTTTTGATTGGGGGATTCCAGTTAAAGAAGATCCAAGACATGTTGTTTATGTATGGTTAGATGCTCTAACAAATTATATTAATCTATTAGGCTATAATTCTAATGATACCTCATTATTTGATAAGTTTTGGAAAAATGATGAAAATCATGAGATATTACATGTAATAGGTAAAGAAATTGTGCGTTTTCATGTTATTTATTGGCCGATTTTCTTAATGGCATTAGATTTACCTCTACCTTCAAAAATTTATGCTCATGGCTGGATTGTAATGAAAGATGGTAAGATGTCAAAATCAAAGGGAAATATTGTGAGACCTGAACCATTAATTGAAAGATATGGTTTAGATGCTTTACGTTTCTTTATGATTAAAGGTATTCCATTTGGCTCAGATGGAACATTTACTCCTGAAATTTATGTAGAAACAATTAATACTAATTTAGTAAATGATTTTGGAAATTTATTAAATCGTACTGTATCAATGATTAGCAAATATTTTGGTGGTGAGATACCAAAATATAATGGTGATGTAACTGAATTTGATACTCCGTTTAGAGTATATGGAAAAGCTTGTATTGATGAATATTGTGCTAAATTTGATAAATTTCAAATTGATCAAGCAATTTCTTCTTGTATAAATTATGTTTCACGTGCAAACAAATATATTGATGAAACACAACCATGGGCATTAGCTAAAGATGAAAATAAGAGAGCAGAACTTGCTAGCGTTATGACTCATTTAGCTACATGTTTAAGGCAAAGTGCTATTATGTTGTCTCCTGTTTTATTAACTGCACCAGCAAAATTGTTTAAACAATTAGGTTTGGATATTGAAAAACAAACTTTTGATACAATTTATGATTGGGATATAGTGTCAAATCATAAAGTTGAGAAAGGTGAAGTTTTATTTCCTCGTTTAGATGCGAGTATTGAAGTTCCTTTCATCAAGGAATTAATGGAAGGATAAAACTATGTTTGATGTCATTGTTGTAGGTGGAGGTCATGCTGGGATTGAAGCTACACTTTCTTGTGCAAGACTTGGATTTAAGACAGCCTTAGTAACATTAGATATTGATCATATTGGCAGTATGCCATGTAATCCTTCGATTGGAGGACCAGCTAAAGGAATTGTAGTACGTGAGATTGATGCCTTGGGTGGAGAAATGGGTAAAGCAACTGATGCTACTTACCTTCAAATGAAAATATTAAATTCATCAAAAGGGCCCGGTGTTCAATGCTTGCGAGCACAATCTGATAAATTAGAATATGCTAAATATATGCAAGAAGTTTTAAAAAATAATTCTAATGTTGTTATTTTAGAAACTATGGCAACTGATTTGATTTGTGAAAATAATATTTGTAAAGGAATTGTTACGGAAGATGGCAATATCTATAATGCAAAAGCTGTTATTCTAACTACTGGTACTTATCTTCATGGAAAGATATTGGTTGGCCATTCATTCAAAAATGCAGGACCTGATGGTCAAAGAGCAGTAGTTGGAATAACCGAAGCTTTAGAGCGTCTTGGTATTGAAACAATGCGTTTGAAAACAGGAACTCCTCCTCGTTTACAAGCAGATACTATTGATTATGAAGGAATGCAAGTGGAAACTGGGACAAATAAACATTTATCATTTTCCTTTGAAACTAAAAAATATGTCCCATTTGAAAAGCAACATCATTGTTATTTAATTCACACAACTAAAGAAACACATAAAGTGATTCTAGATAATTTAAATGAATCTGCAATGTATGGTGGAATGGTTGAAGGAGTAGGTCCTAGATATTGCCCTTCAATTGAAGATAAGTTGGTGCGTTTTGCTGATAAAGAACGCCATCAATTATTTTTAGAGCCAGAGTCTATTCATTTAAATACGATTTATTTACAAGGATTTTCAACTTCTATGCCTGAATATATCCAAGATAAAATGATTAGAAGCTTACCAGGAATGAAAAATGTTAAGGTGTTAAAATATGCTTATGCTATTGAATATGATGCAATTAATCCTTTAGAATTAAAACCTACATTAGAAACTAAAAAAATTGCTAACTTATATTGTGCTGGACAAATTAATGGAACATCAGGATATGAAGAGGCCGCAGGACAAGGCTTAATTGCTGGAATTAATGCATGTTTAAAATTGCAAGGAAAAGCACCTTTTATTTTGAGAAGAGATGAAGCATATCTTGGAGTTATGGTTGATGATTTAGTTACAAAAGGAACTAAAGAGCCATATAGATTATTAACATCTAGAGCTGAATTTAGATTATTGTTACGCCACGATAATGCTGATATTAGATTAAGAAAATATGGTTATGATATTGGTCTTGTTAGTGAAAAGGTCTATAATGATTTTTTGAAAAAAATGGATGATATCGCTGAATTGATATCAAAATTAAAAGAAATTAGATTTACTCCTAAAAGTGAATATAATCAGTTCTTGATTACAAATGGTTATAATTCATTAGAGCAAGGTCTTAGTGCTGAAGAAATTTTAAAACGACCAAATATCACACTTAATGATATGTATCCTTATTTGAAATTAGAAAAGTCATATAGTGATGAAGTACTTGAAGAAGCAGAAATTCAAGTGAAATATTTAGGGTATATTAATAAGCAACAAGAAAGTGCAGATAGATTAAAGGAACTAGAAAACGTAATTATTCCTGATAGCATTGATTATAATGAAGTTACGCATCTTGCACTGGAGGCAAGACAAAAATTGAATAAAGTTAAGCCTCGAACAATTGGACAAGCAAGTAGAATATCGGGAGTAAATCCTACGGATATAAATATGGTGCTATTATATATAAAGCAAAATAAAAGTAAGTAGATTATCTTTAAAAGTGATTTACTTACTTTTTATATTAATGTCAATAAATATATAATTAAGTTTTTGGCAAAGTTATCTATAGTTAAAAATATTGATAATTTTTATTTTTTAAGTATAATTAATATCATATAGATAGGAGGAATTATATGTTATTAGAAAAGAGTTTAGCACATAAAATATTAGATAAATGTTTAGCAACTGGTGCTGATTTTGCTGAACTATATGTTGAAGATGAAATTAGTAATAATATTGAAGTTGTAAATGGTGATGTTAATCGTGTAACGACAAACGAAATCACAGGAGTGGGTATTAGAATACTTAAGGATTTAAAAGAATCATATGGATATAGTAATGATTTAGAAGAAGAAGCATTGCTTCGTTTGGCTACTAATTTAGCTAGTTCATTTGAAGGAAATCCATTAGACATAGAATTTGAATTAAAGGAAGTAGAGATAAAAAATATTAATCCCGTTAAAATTAGTCCTTTAAAACTTACAAACGAGGAAAAAGTTGCTAAAATAATGCCCCTTCATAAGGCTATTAAAGATTATAGCGAGGAAATCGTTCAAGTTATTCTTTATTTAAGTGACAAAACAAAAAATATTACTATTTATAATACGGAAGGCAAAATAATCAATGACACTAGTTCGTATGTTCGATTAATGGGAAATGGTGTCGGAGCATTTAATGGTCAAATGCAAACAATGCACGAAGATATTGCTGGTTGTTGTGGCTATGAAGTGTTTGAAGGTAAAGATTTAGAAGAAATGGGAAAAAATATCGCTTCTTCTTGTATAACAATGCTTCATGCTCCTGAAATGGTAGGACAAGAAATGCCGGTAGTAATTCATAATGGCTTTGGTGGTGTCATTTTACACGAAGCTTGTGTTCATTCTCTTGAGGCTACAAGTGTTGCTAAAGGTATGTCTGTTTTTTGTGGTAAAATGGGAGAAAAAATTGCCAGTGATGTTGTAACTGCTATTGATGATGGAACAATTGAAAATGAATGGGGTTCAATTAATGTAGATGATGAGGGTCATCCTTCACAAAGAAATGTTTTAATTGAAAATGGTATTTTAAAATCATACTTATTTGATAAAAGAAATACTAGAAGATTAAATCATCCAGTTACAGGCTCTGGAAGAAGAGAATCATATAAATATTCACCAACTTCAAGAATGACTAACACATTTATTGCGAATGGTAGCTCAACAGTTGAAGAAATAATTGCTGATACAAAATATGGTCTATTTGCTAAAAAAATGGGTGGTGGAAGTGTAAATCCAGTTACAGGTGAATTTAACTTTGCTGTTCTTGAAGGATATATGATTGAAGATGGAAAAATTACTACTCCAGTAAGAGGTGCAACTCTTGTTGGAAGTGGAAAAGACACATTATTAAAAATTGATCGTGTTGCTAATAATTTGGCGTTTGGACATGGTGTTTGTGGTTCTGCAAGTGGCAGCGTTTATACTAATGTTGGACAACCAACTATTAGAGTTTCTAGTATGACTGTTGGTGGAAAGGGGACTAAATAGTTATGGATTATCGTAAAATAATTGATGTTGCATCAAAAAAAGGAATTGAAGAAGTTGAAATTTATGTTCGCTCATCAAAATCACTAGATATAACTTTGTTTCAAGATGAAATAGACTCATATAATATTTCTGAAAATGAAAAAGTCACTGTAAGAGGAGCATATCAAGGGAAATTAGGATATGTTAATACTGAAAACCTAAAAGATAATCAAATAGAAGTAATCGTTGATAAATTAATTGAAAATGCTCGTGTAGTAACAAGTAATGAACCATATGTTATTTATGAAGGTTCACCTAAATATCCAAAGGTTAATAATGATAGTGATGATTTTTCATTAATACCAGCTTCAAAAAAAATAGACTTATTACATAATTTATATGCTGAAATTAAAAATTCAGATGCAAGAATAAAAACAGTAGATCAAGTTAATTATGGTGAAAGTGTCGAAAAAGTTCAATTATTTAATTCTAAAGGATTAGCACTTTCTAAGCATTATGCTTTTGCTTATGTTGTAGCTTCTGCTGTAGCAGAACACGAAGGTGATACTCGTAGTTCATATGATTATCAACTAGTAAAACATTATGCTGATTTTGATGTGAAAAAAATAGCAGATAAAATAGTTAGTCGCTTAATTTCTTCTCTTCATCCAGTAAGAATGATAAGTAATAAGTATCCAGTTGTAATTGAAAATAAGACAATGGCTAGTTTACTTGAAGCTTTTACTCCGATGTTTTCTGGAGAATCTGCAGTTAGAAATTTAACATTATTGAAAGGAAAAGAAGGAGAAGTTATTGGTAGTGATAAAGTTACTATCGTTGATGATCCATTGTTTGCTAAATCTATTTTTGCTCATTCTTTTGATGATCAAGGGGTTGCTTGTTTTAAAAAAGAATTAGTTTCAAAAGGTGTATTTAATACATTACTATATGATTTGAAAAGTGCAATGATTTTAGGGAAAGAGCCAACAGGTAATGGTTTTAATAATACTTGTGCTCCTACTAACTTATATTTACAAGAAGGTAATGATACCTTTGATGATATGATTAAAGATATTAAAGAAGGTTTATTTGTAACTTCACTTGCTGGATTACATAGTGGTTTAGACCCAATATCTGGTAATTTTTCTGCTCAAGCTTCGGGATTTAAGATTATTAATGGGAAAATTTCCGAACCTGTTTCATTGCTTGTTGTATCTGGTAACTTTTTAACATTATTAAAAGATGTTGAAAATGTTGCAAACGATTTAATTGCTACTATTAGTGGTGTATCTTCGCCAAGTGTTAGAATTAAAGAATTAGCAGTTTCTGGCGAATAAAATAATGATTAATAAAAACCTCTTATAATGTATTTTACATAAAAGAGGTTTTTAATTTACAAAATAATAAATGTAAAATTTTGTAAAAAAATATTGACATAACAAAAATTTTCTTGTATTATTATGTTGTACTTATTAAGAATAATTCCTAATAAGTAAAAGGGGGCAAATTGATGCAAAGAAGAAATACAGACCAAAAACGAGTGGTTCTTCAATGTATTGATGAGCTAGGACATGTAACTATGGAACAATTAATCCAAATGGTACATGAAAAAGATTTATCAATATCTATTTCAACAATATATCGTAATGTTAGTGTTTTGTTAGCAGAAAAGCTTGTAAAAAAATTTAAGATTAATCAAGTTGAAGTTTATGAAACAGTTAAGGCAAAACATTATCATTTCCTATGCAAAGAATGTGGTAATATATTTGATTTAGATACTGGTGAATTGGATAAAAGATTATTTGATCTTTTTAAAATTGAAGGGAATAAGATTGAGGATATCGAAATTTATTTCTCTGGTATTTGTCGGAATTGTTTAAAAAAAGAAGAAGTTTAAAAGCCAAAAATAAAGATATGAATAAGGAGGAATTTTTTTATGGCAAAGTATAAATGTTTAGTATGTGGTGCTGTTTTTGAAAGTGAAGAAGAAAATCCTGTATGTCCAGTATGTAAGGTAAAAATGAGTACAGGTAAAATTGTTCCATTTGTTGAAGAAGAATTAGTATGGGCAGATGAACATGTTTTAGGTATTGCCAAAGGGGTAGATCCTGAAATTGTTGAAGGTTTAAGAAATAATTTTAATGGTGAATGTAGTGAAGTTGGAATGTATTTAGCAATGGCAAGACAAGCTTTTCGTGAAGGCTATCCTGAAATTGGAACAGTTCTTGAACAAATCGCTTATGAAGAAGCAGAACATGCTGCTAGATTTGGTGAATTATTAGGAGAATTAGTTACTGATTCAACAAAAGAAAACTTAAAGAAAATGATTAATGGTGAAAATGGTGCATGTCATGGTAAAAAAGAAATTGCTACAAAAGCAAAACAATTAAACTTAGATGCAATTCATGATACAGTTCATGAAATGTGCAAAGATGAAGCACGACATGGTAAGGCATTAGTTGCATTATTAAAGAGATATTTTGGAGAATAAATTATCAATAAAAAATAGCAAGTTTTAATAACTTGCTATTTTTTATCTTATTCCAAAGAAAATTTGAGATATAAATTCTTTTTCAGGATAATCAATATTGCTCATTGTATCTAAAAATAATTCACGATCATAAGTAATTGTTTTCTTTTTGATTGTGATTGTATTTTTATTCATTATAGGTTCAATATTTTCAGCACCATACAAGTAATACAATTCATG
>CAZYEI010000003.1:8973-72802 GCA_964646425.1 uncultured Eubacteriales bacterium
ACTGATTGCCGTGTGCATCACTAAATAAAGCTATTTTCATAAAAAAATTATTATTCACTAAATTTTTAAAGATGCATAGATTATTTTAGGAGGAAATTTTATGAATAATGGAATTTTTGATAAGATTGAAAAGAAAACTAATGTAAAAAAGGAGGATATTCTTAATCTCGCTAAATCAATTCAAGGTAAAGATATGAAAAATGAAGATAATTTGAAAAAGTTAATTAGAGATGTTGCGAAGCTAGCAGGAAAAGAAGTAAGTAAGGAAAAAGAACAAAAAATTATTGATTCAGTTAAAAATGATCGGATTCCTAAAAGTATGAATAATATTGTTAAATAATTATATGATTAAAAATCAATTGCTATTAGATGAGTCAATTGATTTTTTTTAGAATATTTTTATTTTTTTCTTCATATATACTAATGATAATGTATAGGAGGAAAAATATGAACACCAAGGAGTTATTAAAGGATATTGGGGCAAGAACTAATGGTGATGTCTATTTAGGTGTAGTTGGTCCAGTGAGAAGTGGTAAATCAACATTTATTAAAAAATTTATGGAACTTGCTGTTATTCCTAATATGAGTGATGAGTATGAGATTGTTAGGACGAATGATGAATTGCCACAATCAGGACAAGGCAAACAAATAATGACTACGGAACCTAAATTTGTTCCTAATAATGCTGCCAAAGTTGTGGTAGATAATAATATTGATGTTAGAGTAAGACTGGTAGATTGTGTTGGTTTTGTGATGGATGGTGCTAAGGGGTATGAAGATGAACAAGGGGATAGAATGGTTAAAACTCCTTGGTTTGATGAACCAATACCATTTAAAGAAGCCGCTAAAATTGGAACTCAAAAAGTAATTGTTGAGCATTCATCTATTGGTATAGTAGTTACGAGTGATGGTAGTTTAGTTGATATTGATCGTAATTCTTATGCAAAAGCAGAAGCAGAAGTTATTGATGAATTAATAGGTATTGGTAAACCATTTATTATAATTGTAAATACTACAAATCCTAATAGTGAAACTGCTCAAAATATAGCAAATAGTTTAAAAGAAAAATATAATGTGCCAACATTATGTTTAAAAGTTGATGAATTATCCTTAGAACAAATCGGAGAAATATTACATCATGCACTATATGAATTCCCAGTAGCAAATATCCATATAGGATTACCTAATTGGGTTGCTGCTATGGAAGATAGTCATTGGTTAAAGAAATCAATATCTGAATCTTTAGAAAACGCTATGGAGAGTGCTAAGAAAATTAAAGATGTCGATCACATTAGTGAAATATTATCTGCTAATGAATATATTGAAACATGTGAGATGGTAAGCGTAGATACGGCAAATGGCATTGTCGATGTTGCGATTGAAGTTAAAGAAGGTTTGTATGAAGAAATAATGAAAGAAGTAGTTGGTTGCGAAGTTCTAGATAAAGGAGATTTATTGGCTTTATTAATTGAATTTTCTAAAGCAAAGAAAGAATATGATAATATTAAAGATGCTTTAGAAATGGCAAGAATAACTGGTTATGGAGTTTCAACTCCAACACAAAATGATATTGAAATTGAACGACCTATTGTTTCCAAACAAGGAGGTCGATATGGCTTAAGCGTTAAAGCCAAAGCATGTTCTTATCATATAGTAAGAGTAGATGTTGATACAAATTTTGAACCTTTAATTGGAAGTAAAGAGCAAAGTGAAGCATTGGTAGCAATGTTGAATGAAGATTATGACGAAGGAATGGTTAAAATACTAGATAGTTCGATATTTGGTAGAAAACTTGGTGATGTAATTCAAGATGGTTTAAGAGTAAAGTTAAATACACTTCCGGAAACTACTAGAGCTAAAGTTCAACAAATAATAAAGACTCTTGCTAACAAGGGCAAAACTAATGTAATAGCGATAGTTTTTTAAAAAAATATAATTTATTAATGATAACAAAAGATTATATCATCATAGATATAATCTTTTTTTTAATATATTAATTGTTGTTAATAAATAAAAAGTATGGATTCAAAAGAGCTTTTTGAAAATATTGTCATAAATAGCACAATCAATAAAGCAAGCCCAAATATACCATTAATTACTTTAGAAATAGTTTTAATTGGATAAAATAAATTTCCTAGAATTGCAATAACTAAGAATACTCCCCAAATAATAGCAGATAATATCAGTGGAGTAAATGAGGAGATAGTATCACTTAAGCCTGTTATTTCCACGATAAATGTTACGAATGCATTATACATAAGTATAATCGGATATAGGTATTTACTAATTCCAAATTTTATTATATCACCTAAATTTGAATTAAAACTAGTGATTTCGTCAATAAATTGTGTTACTAGATTACAATATAAAACTATTGTTAAAATGCCTACAAGTGCATTGGTTTTTTTGGCGACCCAATAAGATAATACTAAAGGAATAAAAATTGATAAAAATGGTAAAACGAGCTCTCTAAATGTATTGAATGCATCACTAAAAGATAAAAACACTATAATTCCTCCCTTTCATACGAGATTATGTACATTATACTACAATATTCGACAAAATTGTACATAATTTTATTTAATGTTAATTCTATAAGCAAAAGAATAGGCTTATAACTATTATTATGCAGAAATTTTAATTAAAACACATTTTCTTAATAAAATTTAGATATAGTAATAGTAAAATAAATTTGTTATAATATTAAGCGTGTCTAAAGGAGGGGGAAACCATATGAACAAAGATGGAATGATTGAAAGATTAGAAACTATTCTTAAACGTTCGACTTATTTACAAAAAATGATGGAACTTCCTGGTGTTATTGCCGATTTCCCAAAATATAAAATGTTTGCTAAAGAACATGCATCATTAGAAAAAGTAGCTGCATTATATCAAGAATATAAAGATTGTGTTGCAAATATGGAAGATGCAAAGATTTTAATGAATGATTCTGACCCTGAAATGGCTGCAATGGGTAAAATGGAATATGAAGAAAGCCTTTCGAAAGAAGAAGATTATTTGCAAAGATTACAAATAATGTTAATTCCTAAAGATCCTAATGATGATAAGAATGTTATTGTTGAAATTAGAGGGGCTGTTGGTGGCGATGAAGGTAATATATTTGCTGGTGATTTATTTAGAATGTACATCAATTATGCTGAAACTCAAAACTGGAAAATAGAATTATTGGATTCTCAAGAATCAGAGATGGGTGGATTTTCTTTTGTTTCATTTTCTGTCAGAGGAAAAGAAGTATATTCAAAGTTAAAATATGAATCTGGTGCTCATCGTGTACAAAGAGTTCCTAAGACAGAAGCAAGTGGAAGAATTCATACAAGTACTGCTACTGTACTTGTAATGCCAGAGGCTGAAGATGTAGATGTTGTTATTAATCCAGGAGACTTACGTGTAGATACATATAGATCAAGTGGTGCAGGTGGTCAACATATTAATAAAACAGATTCTGCTGTTCGTATCACTCATATGCCAACTGGAATTGTCGTATCATGTCAAGAAGGTCGTTCACAAATAGAAAATAAAGAAAAATGTATGCAAATGTTACGTACTAAAATATATGATGAAATGACAAGAAAACAAGAAGAAGAAAGAGGACAAGAAAGAAGATCTAAAATTGGAACTGGAGAACGTTCGGAAAAAATCAGAACTTATAACTATCCTCAAAATCGTGTAACAGATCATCGTATTGGCTATACAGTTCAACAATTGGATAGAATTATTGATGGTGATCTAGATGGTGTTATTAATGCATTAATTAACGAGGATCAAAGAAGAAAATTAGAAGGAGAATCGTTATAATATGAATTTAATTTCTTTTATCGCTGATAAGAGAAAAATTTGTAGAGAAAATAATAAGGATGAGGGTGTTGTCCATATGATATTAAGTCATATTTATGGAATTGAACCTTCATCCTTATATTTGCATTATTATCAAGAGATTGATGAAACTAATATTGCTTTGTTTGAAACATTTTTTTCTCCTTATATAACAGATTCATATCCACTACAATATCTAATGGGCTATACTTACTTTTATGGATTGAAATTAGAAGTTGATTCTAATGTTTTAATCCCTAGAAGCGAAACAGAAGAATTGGTAGATAGATTTATTAAAGAACACAAAGAATACACAATGCCATTAACTATCGCTGATATTGGAACAGGAAGTGGAGCAATTGCTCTTTCTATAAAAAATAATAGAAAACAAGATAGAGTGATTGCCTGTGATATATCTAATAATGCATTAAATGTTGCTAGGAGAAATGCCGAAAATTTGCATTTAGAGATTGAATTTTATCAAGGAAATCTTTTAGATAAATTAATTGAAAAAAACATAAAAGTAGATGTAATTTTAGCTAATCCACCATATATTGATAAAAATGATAATGAAGTCGCAGAAATTGTCAAAAAATATGAGCCTGAAATTGCTTTATTCGCCAAACAAAATGGCCTTGCTTGCTATATTGAAATTTTAAATAAGTGTAAACAAATATTAAATCCATTTGGAAAAATATATTTTGAAATAGGATATAAACAAAAAGAAAGTATTATTAATATAGTAAATGGTATGTATCCTAATGCAAGTATAATTTGTTATAAAGATATTTATGAAAATGATCGAATTATAAAAGTTATATTTAATGATTAATGCTTATGTTTATAAGCATTTTTTTAAGGTTTGAAATATATATTTATTGGCTGTATAATTGTTTATAGATTATGAGGTGTTTTTATGCTTGAAAAATTAAAAAGTTTTTTTACTAAATTCAATAAAAAAGAAAATAATCAAGAAATTCAAAAGAAGAATAAAAATAAATTATCGAGTATATGTAGCTTTGTTATTATCTTTTTATTATTTGCTTTTTTAATTCAACAATTTGGGGTTTTTGAATTATTATTCAATAAATCAAGTACTTCAAATTCTAATAATAATAATTCTATAAATGCTTCAAATGTATCTTCTTTGCAAAATCAAGTAGTTAGAGTAGATAATGATTTTATAATTGATGATTTTATTTTTGAAAATTTAATAAATAAAAAAGATGAATTTTCTGTTTTGTATAAGGGATTAGAAGAAATTGATGAATATTTATTAGACTGTATAAATATATATAATAGCTATAATTTAAAATCACTAGATAATATTCAGTTTTCTTTAATTAATGGAAAATATATTTATAGTAATAACAATTATGACTATATTTATCAGCCTCAATATAGTCAAATATCTATTGCTAATTCTTCATTTACATATAATAATGTTAATGATAAAGTAAGTGTATCTTTATTGGGAAAAAAGAAATATTTAATGATTTTAGATGAAAAAGAGTTATCTTTTTCTATCGATAATTCTGAATATATTTTTGAATTAAACGAAAATGATTGGACATTAACTTATCGTGATAGTAATAATATTGAGTATTGCGAACATTATCGTTTGGATAATTGTTCATTAATTGAAGTAGAAACAACAAACAATGATTATTTGTATCATATTTTTGTTTATGAAGAAATAAAAAATGAAACTACAATTAATTTTTCTCAAGAATCTGGCGTTTATTTGATTTATGAAGAAAATAGTGAAGATCCTCAAGAGACATTTAATTATAATGAAACACTTATGATTCAAAATTATTATATGAGTGATGCAATTGAGATTTACTTAAATGGGATACCACAAGATATTATTTGCTTTATAGTATTAGATATATATTTAAATGATATGGGTATGCCTTTTGGCTTAGGAAAATAAATAGAAGGAGTTATCACAAAATAACTCCTTCTATTTGTCTATTTCTTCTTTTTTAGGAATAATAACGCCATTTGTACCTGTAGTCCATAAATCTACAATAGTACCACAATGAATACAAGCTTCATATCTTCCATATAATCCGGTACATTCATGGAGATTTTGCTTTGATGCTCCACAATGACAATATTCTAGATGATATTCATCATTGTATTGTGCATATGAATGTGTATATTTGTGCTTATGAGTAGGCAATTCACAACCACAATGATATGTTAGGTTTCCGTTTGTGACTAATATATAGTTGTTGCTATGATTATGTTTTGAATTAAATTCAATAGTTAAAGCAGAACAAAAATATGTATTTATGCTTGCCATACTTGACATATGAACTGTTGCTTGATAATTTCCAAAATGTAAATAGAGAATATCACTTGTGGCATTATAGTCGTATATAATGCAAGTATGAGATATTGAGTCCATGATAATAGAGGCAAGTACTGGATTGCCCTTTTTTGCTTGTTCAACAATATAGGACTTAATTGCATCCGAATATGTGATATCTCCATCGCCACCTTTCATAGTTATTTTATAGTCTGTTTGTTCTAGTCCACCATATGTTTGAAGATAGTGATCTAAAAATATCGCTCTTTCAATTGCGCTCATAGTAGCAAATGAATTTTCATTATGTTTTAATTCATAGCCTAAATCATCTTCGGCAATTTTAAATAAAAAAGGTTGAAAATATGTATCTGTCATCTCCATTACTAAATTATAATATTCTGAATTAGATAAATTCATTGCTTCTTCATGAGTATAATGAGGAATTTTATCGCTTCTAATTCCTGGTGAACTTGTCCTTTGATCGATAGCAACTGTAGAGGCTGGATTAACTTCATATTGATATGGGATTATATTATCATCCCAAAAAGTATCATAATAAGAAAGAAACATTGCTATTGCTACATAATTACATGTACCTTTATAATTTTTAGCAAAATTTTCTGTTAAATTATAATAATAATATGTAGCATCATTGTTGAGATAGCTACCTGTAGTAGAATTACTAGCTTTTTTCTTCTCGCTATTTGTGTTTTTTAAAGAGTGTTCTATATTTTTATAGTAATTTAAAGTGGATAGTGGATTGCTAAAATACAATTGACCTAAAAATACACTTATTAATGTAAGTAAAAATGGTTTATTCATAATACCTCCTTATTTAATAAAATAAATATAATAAATTATTTAAATCTCGAGATTTAATAAAATAAATTTATAATATTAATATTCTAAGCATTATTTGTTAGAATTAGTGATGAAATCTATCTTTAATTATTATTAGTTAAATTATTTATAAATTAATTGATAGTATTAAATACATGTTTAAATAGTGTGTGATATTTATGTACATGTAGGATTTATTTTCCTTTTTATTATTCTAACGTTAAATATGTGAATAAAAATATTTAATAATTCAAAGTAAAAATAGGATTATTAATTAACACTAATAATAAAATAATGTGAATAAATATAAACTATATATACAAAAAATTCGCATTTGAGAGTTATAAGTTAGCGTAATTAATAAAAGTTTTGTAACTAATTAGTTATTATCATTTATACTCCGGTTGAATAAATGGAAGTTAAAGGGGGCTAACTTCACTGCTATTATATACTATCAATTTTGCGAATCGTGTCGAACCATGTCGAAAGTGAAAAAATTTTTTTTAAAAAAATATTTTTTTTGTTTTTAAAACAGAATATGGGCGTATTTTTAGATAATACCTTGAGAAAGCATAGCATCACTAATTTTCAAAAAACTAGCTGCATTGGCGCCGAAAAAGTAATCTCTTGTATTTACGTTAAAATATTTACAAGCATCAATACAAGAAGAATGAATGTTATGCATGATGTCTTTAAGCTTATTATCAATTTCAGCTTTTGACCAAGAAAGTCTTAAACTATTTTGGGACATTTCTAAAGCACTAACAGCGACTCCACCAGCATTACTGGCTTTTCCGGGTGCATGTAAAATATTTTTTTCTTTTAAATAAAGAATGGCTTCATTGTCAGTTGGCATATTTGCTCCTTCAGCAATTGCAATACAATGATGTTTTACTATGTTTTTAGCAGTTTCAAGACGTATTTCATTTTGAGTTGCACAAGGTAATGCGATATCAAAGTCTATATCAGAATCAAAAACATTTCCTTCAAAGTATTTAGCTTTAGGATTGTACTTTATATATTCTTTAATTCTTAAATGATTTTTTTCTTTTATCTCTTTTAAAATGGTTAAATTTATGCCATTTTCATCAATAATATAGCCATTTGAATCACTAGCACTAATAACTATTGCTCCCATTTCAAGTGCCTTTTCAATTGCATATATTGCTACATTTCCTGAACCACTTACTAAAATTTTTTTATTCTTAATTTCAATATTATTAAATCTAAGCATTTCATTAACAAAATATAATAAACCATATCCGGTTGCTTCTTTGCGTATTAATGAGCCACCATAACTAAGTCCTTTACCTGTTAATACGCCAGCTTCGTATGTACCTTTTAATTTTTTATATTGACCAAATAAAAAACCGACTTCTCTAGCACCTACTCCAATATCTCCGGCAGGTATATCTAAGTCTTGACCAATATGACGATATAATTCAGACATGAATGCTTGGCAAAAGTTCATTATTTCTCGGTCGCTTTTACCTTTAGGATCAAAATCACTGCCACCTTTGCCTCCTCCAATTGGAAGTCCAGTTAGAGCATTTTTAAATGTTTGTTCAAAAGCTAAAAATTTTAAAATACTTAAATTTACAGAAGGATGAAAACGTAATCCACCTTTATATGGGCCAAGAGCACTATTAAATTGAATTCTATAACCTCGATTTACATGTATATTACCATTGTCGTCAGTCCAAGGCACTCTAAATATTATAATTCTCTCTGGTTCTACTAATCTTTCAATTAATGCTGATTGTTGATATTTAGGAGTGTTTTCAATAATTGATTTCAAAGAAGTTAAAACTTCATTTGTTGCTTGAATGAATTCTTTTTCATTTGGGTTTTGTTTCCTTATGTTTTCTTTAATAGTGTTAAGATAGTCCATAATATTTTCTCCTTGTAAACTATAAATATATTCATTATTATAAAACATTTAGATATATTTTTCATTTATTTTTTATTACTCATATTTTTTAAGTGATAGTCTTCCTTATTGATTTGCCTTGTTCTAGCAATACTTAATGCTTTAGCAGGGACATCGTTTGTTATTGTGGAACCTGCTGCGATATATGAATTTTCTTTAATTGTTAATGGAGCAATTAAATTAACATTACAACCAATAAAGACATTATCTTCGATAATTGTTCTATTTTTTACTTTTCCATCATAATTAACAGTTACTACTCCACAACCAAAATTGACATTTTTTCCACATGTAGTATCACCAACATAAGTTAGATGGGCAATTTTGGTGTTATCTCCAATAGTTGAATTTTTAATTTCGACATAATTACCAATTCTAACATTATCGCCAATTATAGAATTGTTTCTAAGTTGAGCAAAGGGACCAATAGTAGTTTCTTTCCCAACTTGCGATTGATTTATTAATGAATGTTTTATTGATGTATTTTCAAAGATAGTACTATCATTGATTTCGGTGTTTGGTCCAATAATACATCCCTTTTTTATTTGTGTTTTTCCTGTTATATAGGTGTTTGGATAAATAATAACACCAGGTTCAATTGTAACTTCTTTAGCAATTGTGATAGTATCACTTGATATCATCAATACTCCGTTGTTACGATGATAATTAATAATGTTTTTTCTAAGTTGTTCTTCGACATTAGAAAGAGCGTGTAAATCATCAATACCATTAAATTGAAATGAATCAAGATTTTGGTAAACTCCTACTTTATATTTATTTTGATAAGCTATTTCAATCATATCAGTTAAGTAGTATTCTTGCTGAGCATTTTTATTATTTAATAATGATATAAAAATAGGAAGTAAAGTAGTATTAATACAATATATTCCTGTATTAACTTCATTTATTTTCTTTTCTTCTTCGGTAGCATCTTTAAATTCAACAATTCGAGATAGATTCGAGGCTTTATCTTTAACAAGTCTACCATATCTTTTGGGATCAGCTACTATTGTAGATACTACAGTTATATCATTTTTATTATACAAGTGATATTCTCGTAAAGAGTTTAGCGTTTGTTCTTCAAGCAATGGCATATCTCCACAAATAATAAATGTTAAATCCTCTTTCATATCAAGAAAAGGAAGAGATGTTGCTACTGCATGTCCTGTACCTAATTGATTTTCTTGGTATACATATATTGCAAAATCTTTTAATATTTTTTTAATTGTATTACTATCATAACCAAGCACAACAATTTTATTTTTGAAATTTAATTTATTGATAGTGTCTGCAAGATGTAAAATAATCGGCTTTCTAAGTAATGGTATAGCACATTTGCTGGTTTTCATTTTCATTCTTGTGCTCTTACCGGCAGCTAAAATAATAATATTATCTTTCATAGTATTTACCAACCTTATCAATAACATTTAATAAATTATTATTACATTCATTTAAAATATTTTGTTCTTTATGGCATAAGTAAATTCTAATTAAATCTTCAGTTCCACTTGCTCTTAATAGTAAGAAACCATCATTACCTAGTTTTTGATTTATTGATTTTATCGCTTCATTTATTAGTTTATCATTTAATATTGTTTTTCTGTATTTGGAAATGTTTTGTTTTATGAAGGGATATAATTCTATATTAACTAATAATTCTTCTAAAGGAATATTAATCATAGATAAAGCGTTTAACAATAATATTGAAGTTAGTAAGCCATCTCCATATCTAGAATAAGGAGTAATGATGTGTCCTGAATCTTCGCCACCGAGTATTATTTTTTCTGTGTCCATTTTATTTCTTACATTGTTATCTCCAATATCACTTAAAATTACTTTAATATTTATTTTGTTAAATGCACGAATAATTCCTAAATTAGAATCTTTAGTTAATACTACTGTTCTATTGGGGTAACCTAAGATATCAAAAAAGTAAATTGCTAATAGGTATATAATGATATTTCCACTGATAATATGACCTGATTTGGTAGTAGTAATTACTCTATCACCATCTCCGTCAAAACTAAATCCAATATCTAATTGATGTTTTTTAACATTATCAATCATGGCTTCTATATAGGTGCTACCAACCTTATCATTAATATTATATCCATTAGATATATTATTAAAAATATATAAATAATTTGAAGTATTTTTATAAACATCTCGTGCTAAAAAACTAATAGCACCATTAGCACAATCTAATCCGATTTTTAAATTTAATTTGCTATTATGCTTGTTTATATAATTTAAGTACTTATATTTTAAATTACTAGCGTGATATAAACCTATATTATTAGAATAAGAAAGTTTATCATTAAAAATATTTTCTTCGATAAATTTTTCTTGTTTTTGAGATAGTTTATTTCCGTTAATAAATATTTTAATTCCATTATAATAAAAAGGATTATGAGAAGCAGTTATCATTATTCCGATAGTGTTGAATTTTTTACTTAAATAGGCAATACAAGGAGTAGAAGTTACTCCTTCATCATAAACGTTAATTCCCATTGATAATAAACTACCAATAATGCTAAATGCCAACATCGGGCTTGATATTCTTGTATCTTGTCCGATTATTATTTTATTTTTGTTAAATAGTGATAATGTTTTACCTAAATTAGATAATAAGTCAATTGTTAATTCTTTATTTACTATTCCTCTTATTCCATCTGTACCGAAATATTTATTCATATTTACTTTAACACCTCAAGTAAATATATGCTATAGAAACAAAAAATAGATATTTATATTTTAGTAGTAGTTTAAAAAAGTAAAACATATATTGTATAAAAAAGGAGTTGAATTAAGATATGTGTGGAATAATAGGATATGTTGGTAATCCTAAAAAAATAAAAGATACAATCATACAAGGATTAAAGATATTAGAATATCGAGGATATGATTCGGCTGGTGTTTGTTTTTTATTCGATAATAGCTTTAATATATATAAAAGTGTTGGCAAAATTAAAAATTTAGAAAATATAAACGATTTTGAGCAATTATCACCTCTTGCAATAGGTCATACAAGATGGGCAACTCATGGAGAAGTTAATGAATTAAATACGCACCCACACTTTTCAAATAATAAACGAATTTCACTGGTTCATAATGGAGTGATAAATAATTATTTAGATATCAAAAAAGATTTAGCAAAAAAGAACTATCGGTTTTATAGTGACACAGATAGTGAGATAATTGCTAATTTATTAGAAGATCTTTTAAAAGATAATGAAATGTTAGAATCTTTAAATATCTTAAAGACAAGATTGGATGGAAGTTATGCCTTAGTTATTATTGATAATAGCGCTAAGGATAAATTATATTTTATTAAACATTTAACGCCATTACTTATATGTAAATGTCAAGATGCTAATCTTTTGGTCAGTGACATAAATGCAGGATCTTATTTTTCAAATAAATTTATTTCCCTTGAAGATAATCAATATGGCTGTATTAGTAAAGATAAAGTGTCAATATATCAAGATGGTAAAAAGATAATTCCGAAAGAATTTGAAAGTCAAATATCAAAAAATGATATATCGCTGGGAGGATTTCCACACTATATGATTAAAGAGATATATGAGCAGCCATATATACTTCAAAGAATTTGTGAAAGATATATAAACGATAATAACGAATTAATTAATATTGATTGTAATATTTTAACGAAAATAGAAGAGGCTTCAAAAATTTATATAGTAGCATGTGGAACTTCATATCATGCAGGATTGATTGGGAAACAAGTATTTGAGAAAATACTTAAAAAAAGTGTAGATGTATTAATTGCAAGTGAGTTTGACATTAATAATATGTTCATTAACGAAAATTCATTTTTCATTTTTATTTCCCAATCAGGAGAAACATATGATATAAAAATGGCATTAAAACAAATAAAGGGAAGATATGGCAACCTGTTATTAACAAATGTAATTTCTAGTAGTTTAGGAAGAGAATGTGATAGTGCTATAGATATATTAGCAGGACCAGAAATTGCGGTTGCGTCAACTAAAGCATATAGTGCTCAAGTGGCAATTCTCTTACTTATTGCATATGGATTAACAAACAAAATTTTAGAATACAAAAAAGAAATAATAGAAGTATGTTCGAGCATTCAAGAAACTTTAATTAGAACTCATCATATTTTGAATCTTGTAAAGGAAAATTTAGTAGATAAAGAACATTGTTTTTATCTTGGAAAATCAGTAGATTATTATATTGCTCAAGAAGCTAGTTTGAAACTTAAAGAAATATCGTATATTCATAGTGAGGCTTTTGCTGCTGGTGAATTAAAACATGGAACAATAGCATTAATTGAAAAAGATACTCCAGTTATTGGAATAATATCTCAAGAAAATGCTGCTAATAATTTGCGAAACAATCTTGAAGAAGTTAACAGTAGAAAAGCAAGAGTAATCGTAATCACAACTTCATCACTTGCAAGAGATAATGATGATTTTGTGATAAAAGATGTTTCGCCTAATATGATTTCTTTGGCAATGATTCCGGTATTTCAATTAATAGCATATTATGCAGCATTACTTAGATATAAAGATATTGATAAGCCAAGAAATCTAGCTAAGTCAGTTACGGTGGAGTAATCAAAGATATATAAGAATAGTGAAATTTAAAAGAGAACACTGCAGTGTTCTCTTTTTATGTTAGCGATGTTATTTATATATGTTCAAAAACACTATTTTATATTCTTAGCAAGTTGATGATATGAGATAATATAGTATGAAATACTATAAAATATTTGGAAAATTAGTTTTTATTAATATATTAACTTTAATTTGAATCTTTATTATGATAAAATATTGAATTATAGGAAGGCAAATTCTTGGCAAGATATGGTGTAAGTTTATGATTGAAACAAAAGTTAAAGATTTGGATGTTGAATTCAATCAAAATATTGGCGGTGTAGCTGTTTCTGAAAAAATAATAGTAACTCCAGAAACTGAACGAGATTTAATAATTGTTGTAAAAGGTGGAAAAATATATGCTTTTTTCAAACGAATATTCGATGTTTTTTGTTCATTGCTAGCGATTATTGTTTTGTCACCGCTTCTTTTGTTGCTTTCATTATTAGTTAAAATTACAACTAAAGGCCCGGTGTTTTTTTTAGATAGAAGGGTAGGAAAAAATGGAAAAGAGATTAAAGTATACAAATATAGATCTATGTATGTTGATGCTGAATCTCGTTTAAAAGAATATTTAACTGAAGAACAATATCAAACTTGGCTTACCGAGAGAAAAATAGATAATGATCCTCGAATTACTAAATTAGGCAAAATTATTAGAAAAACATCATTGGATGAATTGCCTCAACTATTTAATATTTTAAAAGGCGATATGTCTATAGTTGGACCTAGACCAATTACCAAACTTGAAATAGATTTAAATTTTAGTGAAGAAGAAAGAAAGATTTTATTATCTGCACATCCTGGCCTTACTGGATATTGGCAAGTTTATGGTAGAAGTGATGTTGATTATGCTTCGGGAAAAAGACAAAAATTAGAACTAGAATATTATAAACATAGAAGTATTTTGTTTGATATTAAATTAATTTTATTAACAATCCCTGCAGTATTAAAAAGTAAGGGGGCTAAATAATGTCTAATATATTGTTTATCTGTCCTGATTTTTTTGCGTATCAAAAAGATATATCAAATGAATTAAACAGGTTTGGCTATAATGTGACTTATTATGATGATCGACCATCCAAAAGTTTAATAGATAAAATAATAATTCGTTTAAATAAAAAAGTACTCAAAAAAAAGATTGATAGATATGTAAATAAAATAATTGAAGATAATAAATATACAAAATTTGATATTGTGCTTGTGATATTTGGCCAATCATTTGAAAAAGAACATATCCAAAAATTAAAAGTTGCTAATCCAAGTGCAAAATTTATTTATTATACATGGGATTCAGTTTGTAATTTCCCGTTTATTAAAGAATTATATTTGGAATTTGATAAAGCTTATTCCTTTGATGATGAAGATGCTCAAAAATATGATATGGAATTTTTACCATTATTTTATTCAAATAAATTAGAAAATAGTGAGATTAAATATGATTGTTGTGCAATTCAAACAATCAAAACAGGTAAGTTAGAAAATTTTGAAAATATTAAAAAGTCATTACCTAGAAATATAAAAATCTATAATTATCTTTATTTGCAATCAAAACTTGTTTATTTATATTTTAAGTTTAAATCAAAAGCATTTAAAAAATATAAAATGAAGGATTTTCATTATAAAAAGTTAACTAGAGAAGAAGTAAATAAAATAACTTGCGAATCAAAAGTCATTATTGACTGTCAAATGAAAAATCAAGTTGGTTTGACAATGCGCACATTTGAAGCTCTACATTTGAATAAAAAATTAATTACAAGCAATGCTAATATTAAAAAATATGATTTTTATACCCCAAATAATATTTATGTTATTGAAGACTATGAAAATATTGAAATTCCTAGTGATTTCTTTGAATCTAAATTTGATAATGATTATTCATTATCATCTAATTATTCAATTGAAAGTTTTATTAAAAAATTAATTATGTAATTTTTGGAGGAATGATTATGAAAGGAATTATTTTAGCCGGTGGTTCTGGGACTAGACTATATCCGGTTACTCAAGCAATTAGTAAACAACTTTTACCGGTTTATGATAAACCGATGATTTATTATCCATTAAGTATGTTAATGCTTGCTGAAATTAGAGATATTTTAATAATCTCCACTCCTGAAGATACGCCAAGATTTGAAGCATTATTAGGTGATGGTTCTAAATTTGGAATTAATTTACAATATAAAGTACAACCATCTCCTGATGGGTTGGCACAAGCATTTGTTTTAGGCGAAGATTTTATTGGTGATGATTCTTGTGCAATGGTGCTTGGCGATAATATTTTCTATGGAAATGGAATGAGAAAAAGATTATTGCAAGCAAGAGAAAATGCTGAAAATGGTAGAGCAACAATATTTGGTTATTTTGTTAAAGATCCCGAGAGATTTGGCGTTGTTGAATTTGATGGCAATGGTAAAGTTATTTCACTTGAAGAAAAGCCGAACAATCCTAAAACTAATTATGCAATAACTGGTTTATATTTTTATCCAAAAGGTGTTTCACAAAAAGCCTGTGAAGTTCGTCCATCATCAAGAGGTGAACTTGAAATTACTACATTAAACCAAATGTATTTAGAAGATAGCATCTTAGATGTTATTTTATTAGGAAGAGGTTTTACGTGGCTTGATACTGGCACAACCGATTCATTAATTGAGGCAGCTAGTTTTGTACAATTAATGCAAACACATCAAGGAATTGTTATGTCATGCCTTGAAGAAATTGCCTATAAAAGAGGTTGGATTAGCAAAAAGCAAGTATTAGAAGCGGCTGAATTGATGAAGAAAAATGCTTATGGTAAGCATTTGCTTAATGTTATTAATAACAAAATTGTATATTAAGGAGAAGATAGAAGAATGTCAAAAAATGTAATGTTAATTTCACATTTTCCACCTCCATATGGCGGTATAGCTACTTGGACCAAAAGAGTAATGGAACATGGAATACCAAGTTGGAACATCCATTTTGTTAATTCTAGTACAATTCAAGGAAGAGACCCTTTTAAATCTCCTAAAAGGTCATTAATAGTCGAATTAAAACGAGCTCGTGGTATTTATAATAATGAAAAAAGAATTTTGAAAAGCGAAAAAATTGATGTAATTCATGATAATATACCATGCACTTTATTTGGAAACTTAAGAGAACTACATACTGCGCGAATTGCTCAAAGATATAAAATACCATTTATTTTACATTGTCGTTGTACAGTTCCAAATGTTGTAAACTCATGGTTTAAAAAATTTTGGTATAAAAGATTGTTGAAAAAATGTTCTGGAGTAATTGTTTTAAATCAAAAATCGTATGAATTTGTAAAATCCTTTAATACTAAAGCGTATGTTGAGATTATTCCCAATTTTGTTTTAGATAAGGAAATTTCTAATAATTTAGTAATTAAGGATGAATTGACTAAAATTTCCTATGTTGGCGGAGTTGTAATAGAAAAAGGATGTAAATTAATATTTGATGTTGCCCCATATTTTCCTGAAATTAAATTTGAATTAGTTGGAAATATCAATGATGAAATTTTAAAGTTAAAAAAACCTCACAATGTTGAATTACTTGGAAGTATTGATCCTTCACAAACAAAATCATACTTAGAAACATGTGATGCATTTTTGTTTTTAACAAGATATTTTGGTGAAGGATTTTCAAATTCTTTAGCAGAGGCAATGGCACATGGATTGCCTTGTGTTGCAACTGATTGGGCAGCTAATAAAGATATGTTAGAAAACAAAGGTGGTATAATTATTGATGTTGATAATAAAGACCAATTAATTGCTGCTATTAATCAAATTAAATCTAAAAAAGTTAGAGAAGAAATGAGTCAATGGAATATTGATAAAGTAAAAAATAACTATTGTGCGGATATTGTAATTAATAAATATGCTAAATTTTATGATTATGTGAAAGACCATAATATATGGAGAAAATAATATGAAATTAATAGAAACAAAGTTAAAAGATGTATATATTATAGAACCTCAGGTATTTGGTGATAGTCGAGGTTGGTTTATGGAAACATATAATAAATTAAAATTGACAAATACTGAAGTTTCTTTTGTACAAGATAATCATTCTTATAGTCAAAAGAAAGGTATAATTAGAGGTCTTCATTGCCAAGTTAATCCAATGTGTCAAACGAAATTAGTTAGATGTACTAGAGGACGTATCATGGATGTAATTGTGGATATTCGTAAAGGTTCTCCGACATATAAGAAATGGATAAAAGTTGAATTGTCTGAAGATAATAAAAAACAATTGTTTATTCCTAAAGGTTTTTTACATGGATTTGTTAGTTTAACAGATGATGTAGAAATTCAATATAAGGTAGATGAATACTATTCAAAAGAATGTGATCGTTCTATTAAATTTAACGATGAAGAATTTGGGATAGATTGGGGAATAGAAAATCCGATTTTATCTGATAAAGATAAAAATGCCCCTAAATTTAAAGATAGTGATTGTATTTTTGAATATACAAAGTAGGTGATTATATGAAAATATTGGTTACAGGTGCCAATGGATATATTGGTTCAAAAGTTGTTAAAGAATTATGTGAAATCGGTGTTGAAGTTATTGCTACAGATTTAGATAGTTGTAATATAGATAAAAGAGCTAAATATATTCAAACAAATATATTTTCAAATAATGAAAATTGGTTTGCTTATTTTGAATATCCAGATGTATGTTTACATTTAGCGTGGCGTGATGGCTTTATTCACAATTCTCCAAAGCATATGGGGGATTTATCTAGCCATTATAAATTTATGTGTAATTTAATTGACAATGGATTATCTCAAATTGCATGTATGGGAACAATGCATGAGGTGGGTTATTATGAAGGTTCAATAGATGAGAATACTCCATGTAATCCATCATCAATGTATGGAATATCAAAAAATGCATTAAGAAAGTCAATAGAGGTATATTCACAAAGTAAAAATTGTAAGTTTCAATGGTTGAGAGCTTACTATATTTATGGTGATGATTTATATGGTAACTCAATATTTTGTAAGATACGACAAGCAGTTAAAGATGGAAAAGAACTATTCCCATTTACTACTGGAAAAAATAAGTATGACTTTATTCATGTTGAGGAACTAGCAAGACAAATTGCTAAATGTGTTATGCAAGATAAAGTTTTAGGCGTTATTAATGTATGCTCTGGTAAACCAATTTCACTTGCTAATCAAGTAGAATGGTATATTAGTTATAACAAATTACCAATTAAATTAGATTATGGAAAATATCCAGATCGTCCTTATGATTCTCCTATTATTTATGGAGATAATAAAAAAATCAAAGAAATTCAAGGAGATTAAGACAATGGAAAAGTTTTTAATAACAGGTGGAGCAGGCTTTATTGGTGGTAATTTTTTGATCATGATGGTTAATAAATATCCCGAAGATCAATATGTGTGCATTGATGCTCTTACATATGCAGGAAATATGGAAACATTGGAATCAATACTTAATAAACCAAATTTTAAATTTGTTCATGAAAATATATGTAATCGGGATGCTATCTATAATTTGTTTGAAGAAGAAAAATTTGACTATGTAATTAATTTTGCAGCAGAATCACATGTAGATAGAAGTATTGAAAATCCTGAAGTATTTTTAAAGACTAATATTTTAGGAACGCAAGTATTAATGGATGCTTGTAGAAAATATGGAATTAAGAGATATCATCAAGTATCAACTGATGAGGTGTATGGAGATTTACCACTTGATAGACCAGATTTATTTTTTCATGAGGAGACACCAATTCATACATCAAGTCCATATAGTGCTTCAAAAGCAAGTGCGGATTTATTAGTGCTTGCATATCACAGAACATTTGGCTTACCTGTAACTATTTCTAGATGTTCAAATAATTATGGACCATATCATTTTCCGGAAAAATTAATTCCTTTAATGATTCAAAAAGCATTGAGAAATGAGAGTTTACCAGTTTATGGTAATGGCGAAAATGTAAGAGACTGGTTGTATGTAGAAGATCATTGTACAGCTATTGATTTAATAGTTAGAAAAGGTAGAAATGGTGAAGTCTATAACATTGGAGGACACAATGAAAGAACAAATTTAGAAGTTGTTAAAACAATATTGAAAGCATTAGGAAAACCAGAAACATTAATTAAGTTTGTTAAAGATAGACAAGGTCATGATTTAAGATATGCAATGGATCCAACAAAAATTGAGACTGAGTTAGGTTGGAAACCAAAACATAATTTTGATACTGGAATTGGAGAAACAATTAAATGGAATTTAGATAACAAAAAGTGGTTAAAAAATGTTGAATCTGGTGAATATTTGAAATGGATAGATGAACACTATGGAAAATAAAAAGAAAATACTTTTCGTTATTCCATCATTATCAAATGGAGGAGCAGAAAGAGTTGTTTCTAAAATTTCTACTGAATTAACTAAATATGATTATGATGTAAATATATTAAAATTCTATAATACTGATAAAGATTATTCTGTTGGAGAAAAAGTTTCTATTTATAATTTATCTAATGGAAATTTAGAAGATTATAAGAAAATTGGAACTTTGAAAAGATTAAAATTAATAAGAAGAAAAATTAAAGAAATTAATCCTGATGATATATTTCCTTTTCTTGATCATGTATATATATATGTTTATACTGCACTATTTTTTACTAGATTTAAAAAAATGATATATTATTCAATGAGAAATAATCCTAAATTTCAAGAAAAAAAGCAAATAATCTTGATAAATTTCTTTAACTCATTTGCTAAAAAAATTATTGTACAAAATCAAGGACAAAAAGAATATTTTTCAAAAAGAAAACAAAGAAAAATAATTGTTATTCCTAATCCGATTGATGAAAAATATCTTAATTTTGGAAAAAAGTTTAATGTTTTTCCCAAACAACTTTTTTCAGTAGGCAGATTAGAAAAACAAAAAAATTATGAATTGGCACTTAATTCTTTTGCACATATTATAAAAGATTATCCTGATTTAAAATATATTATTTTTGGAAAAGGGAGTTTGAAAGAACAGTTGATTGATATGTGTGAAAAATTAAATATTAAAGATAAAGTAGAATTTAAAGGTTTTACTTCTAACTTTGAAGATATATATAAACAAGGTGATATCTTTGTTATGAGTTCTATTTATGAAGGTATGCCTAATGCTTTAGCAGAAGCAATTGCAGTAGGAGTTCCTGTTATTTCAACAAATTGTGAGTTTGGGCCTAATGATCTGATACTGGATTCTAAAGTTGGAATATTAGTAAATGATTTTACAATTGAGTCATTTACTAAAGGATTAAAAAGTATTATAGATAACTATGGTTATTATGTTTCAAAGAGTGATTATCGAAAAAAAGTTATTTATGATAATTATTCATTAGAAAAAATTGTAAGACTATGGATTGATATTTTATAAATACATAAATGACTTATTTGTAATAATATTATATAATTATAAAAAATGAAGGAGTTGATGAATAATGATGAGTATATTTAAAAGAAAAAATATAACTTTAGAAAGAGCGTTATTATTCTTTACTTTTTTCTTTTTTATAGTTTATACATTATTTTCTTATATTGGTGGTAGTTGGTATTTAAAATATACATCAGCTTCAAGTTTAACACAAAATGCTAATAGTGGAACATTTGTAAAGTTGTTACTTTTTTGTGCATTAGTATGTTTTTTGTTCCTTGTTGTAACTCAATGTTTGAAACAGCGCCTTAGCCCGATTATAATGATATCATTAACGATTTTAACATTATTTGGGGTATTTTGGACAGGATATTCTGTTTTAATAGATAATGTTACTATTTTAGTTTTAGTTAGAGACCCCTTTCCGCCGATTACTTTATTATTGCCTCTTGCAATACTAATTGGAATAAAAGATAATCTTTGGAAAGATATAAAAAAATATATATTTATATGTTCAATTGTGCTAATATCGGCTTCTTTTATTAGCGCTATTGACTTTTTAAAGACCTATGGAACAGTATATAGACCTACAGCAAGTGGAATGATTTATTGGTTTTATAAAGGATTTTTCTTGCTATATGCAACTATCTTATTTACTGATGAATGGAAAAAGAAATATAAACCAATTGTATTCATCCTAATAATAATGTTATTTTTTATTTCTGCTATATTGCAAGCAAGGTCATGGTTTATTCAAACGATTATTATGTTTATTGTTTATATGGCTACTGCTAAAAATAAGAGAGGCTATAATATTTTAACAATATTGATTTTGTGCTTGATAATATTAATATTATCTGCAACACATGAAGAAATATTTACGGGACTAATTAAGAGATTCACAACAAGCGGAGATACAAGAAGTGGGCAACTTGAACAATTCTTTGAACAAGTTGGATTGCCCAATTTCCTTATTGGCCAAGGAATGACTGCTAGTTATAATTTTTCAAATTTTAAGGATTTTAATTATATTGATAATCAATTTTTATTGTCGATGTTTAGATATGGAATTATTCCAACAATTTTATACATGTATTTATTAATCTATCCGATTGTTCGTTCTATTGATGAAAGAAATAAAGTATGTCTAAAACAATCATTTTTAATAATTGTCTGGATTTTTGCAATATTTGGCTTATCTGTTTATTTTAACTTATCATTTGAAATTGCAGGATTTGTAATATTTGTTATGGTAGGGAGAATAATTGGACAATTAGAGAAAAGTAGAAATTTATTGTGGAGAGGTGTATAAATATGAGAATATTAGTTACTGGAGCAGCTGGATTTATTGGTTCAAATTTATCTCGAGAATTACTTTTAAGAGGGGATTATGTAGTAGGCATTGATAACTTGAATGAATATTATGATATTAGATTAAAATATGATAGGTTAGAAAAGCTTAATAAATTTGATAATTTTTCATTTATAAAAATGGATTTATCTCATAAAAATAATATTGATGATTTATTTGCTAAAAATGAATTTGATATTGTTGTTAATTTGGGTGCTCAAGCAGGAGTTAGATATTCAATTACTAATCCTCAAGCGTATATGGATAGTAATATGATAGGTTTTTTTAATATATTAGAAGCTTGTAGACATTCTCGAAGTGTGAAACATCTAGTATTTGCCTCATCATCATCAGTTTACGGAACAAATAAAAAAGTTCCATATTCCACAAATGATAAAGTTGATAATCCAGTATCATTATACGCCGCAACAAAAAAATCTAATGAATTAATGGCACATGCATATTCTAAATTATATGGAATCCCGTGTACTGGATTAAGATTTTTTACTGTTTATGGTCCAATGGGAAGACCGGATATGGCTTATTTTGGATTTACTAACAAAATGGTCAAAGGTGAGCCAATTCAAATATATAATTATGGAGATATGTATAGAGATTTCACTTATATAGATGATATTGTCAAAGGAATAATATCTGTAATTGATAAAATTCCAGTTGCAACTGAAGATGGTGCAAAATATAAAATTTATAACATTGGAAATAATAAACCAGAAAGCCTAATGTATTTTGTAGAAACTCTTGAAAAATGTTTATTAGAAGAAGGAGTTATTAAAGAACATGCAAAAAAAGAACTACTCCCAATGCAACCAGGAGATGTTTATCAAACATATGCAGATGTTGATGATTTAGTGAAAGATTTTAATTTTAAACCTTGTACTCCATTAGAAGAAGGCTTAAGAAAGTTTGCTAAATGGTATAAAGAATATTATAAGATATAAAAAAGACTAATTTAGATTTTCTAACCTAAATTAGTCTTTTTGCTTAATCTCTATAAAATAGATCTCTTGTGTATGTTTTATTTTTAACACTGTCTAAAGATTTATTATATCTATTTGCTAAAATAATAGTTGATGTATTTTTAAAATGCTCTAATGAGTGTTCAACAGGATAATCTGCAAAGGTATCAGCAGTTAATGTTGGTTCATAAATTACTAATTTAACATTTTTTTCTTTTATTCTTTTCATTATTCCTTGGATAGCGGAAGCTCTAAAGTTATCTGAATTAGATTTCATTGTTAATCTATAAATACCAATAATAATATTTGAATTGTCACAATCTTCTTTATATCCAGCTAATTCTAAAACTTTGTTAGCAATAAAATCTTTTCTTGTATGATTTGAAGCAACGATAGCTTTAACTAAATCATTTGGAACATTTTCAAAGTTGGCTCTTAATTGTCTAGTATCTTTTGGTAAACAATATCCACCATAGCCAAATGAAGGGTTATTATAGTGATTGCCGATTCTTGAATCTAGTCCCACCCCAGTGATAATGTCATAAGAACTCAATCCTTTAATTTCACAATAAGTGTCTAATTCATTAAAATAAGCAACACGCATTGCTAAGTAAGTATTTGAAAATAGCTTAACTGCTTCTGCTTCAGAAGAATTCATAAATAAAATAGGAGTATCTTTTCTTAAAGAACCTTCTTTAAGAAGATTTGCAAAAATTTTTGCAGCGTCCTTTGATTTTTCATCATTATTATGACTAACTATGATTCTTGAAGGATATAAGTTGTCATATAAAGCTTTAGATTCTCGTAAAAATTCTGGTGAAAAAAGAATAGTTAAATCAGAATAGTTATTTTTGATTTTTTCTATATATCCAACAGGAATCGTAGATTTAATAACTACAATAGCTTGTTTATTTATTTTATTAATTAAATCTAGAACACTTTCAATTGATGATGTGTCAAAGAAATTCTTTTCAGTATCATAATTTGTAGGTGTAGAAATAATAATAAATTCTGCATCTTTATAAGCTTTATTTGCATCAGTGGTAGCAGTTAAATTTAATTTTTTTGTCTTAAAATATTCTTCAATTTCATTATCTTGAATCGGAGAAATTCTTTTGTTGATTAAATCAACTTTTTCTTTAATTATATCTACCGCAATAACTTCATTTTTTTGCGATAGTAAAACTGCTAAAGACAAACCAACATATCCAGTCCCAGCAATAGCTATTTTATATTTCACCACAAATATTACCTCAACTTTACTAACATAAAAAATATATCACAAAATATATTTATATTCAAGAATTGAAGTCAAAACAAAACGATATTTATGTAAATTTTTTCATTTAAGCTGCTATTTTATCTAAAAAAGTCAGTTTATAATTTTAATGATTTTATTAATCATCTATAAAATTGACATTAATTATATGCGAGTGTATAATCTAATTATTGTTAATTAGGAGGAAATATAAATGAAAAGTAATGAATCATTATTTGTAAAATTTTCTCCAAAAAACATTATTAATAAATGGAAAAAAACATTTAAAATTATTTTTAATAGGGATATAGATACTTCAACTGATGAAGGTAGAGAAGAAAAACGTCAACAAGCAATTACATTAACTGCAGTAATTGCTTCAGTTGCTAAAATTATTGCATTATTAATACCTTTTATTACGGTAAAAATTACTAGAAGCTATTTAGGCGAAGAAATATATGGCCTTTGGAGTTCGGTAAATTCTTTTTTTGCACTATTTGCATTTGCTGATTTAGGGCTTGGTAGTGGACTTCAAACAAATTTAAGTAAAGCTACAGGGAAAAATAATAATGAAGATGAATGTAAAAAACTAATATCTAGTACATTTATAATGCTATTTGCTGTTGCTGGTATTGTTATATTCTTATTCTTAGGCTGTTATTATTTTGTTGATTGGGCAAAAATTGTTGGTGCTAAAAGCCCAGAAGCTGTTGCACTAGCTGGACCAGTGTTTTTGGCGATTGTGATTCCAAAGTTAATTGATATTCCGATTGCATTAACACAAAGAACTCAAGTTGCGTTACAAGAAGGATATAATTATTATATTTGGTCAATAGTGGGTAGTTTTTTATCACTTGGTTCAGTATATTTAAATTATTATTTAGAAAGTCCAAAATTTGTAATGATTTTATGTTCGGCTACAATACCAACAATTGTTTCTATTTTAAATTTCGTCTATTATTTTTGTTTTTCGAAAAGAAAAATATTTTTTCCTAAAATTAGATATTTTAATTTTAATACATGTAAAATGATGTTAGCAACAGGAGTTGGATTTTTGATTATCCATATTTTAATGAATATTGGATTAAGCAATATGGATAGTTTTATAGTCGGTAATATCGATGATTTATCTATGGCTGGTGATTACTCGATATGTTTGAAAGTTGCCTCTGTTATTAATGTAGTAGTTAATATGTTTGGACTGCCTTTGTGGGGGGTATATGGAGAGGCTTTAGAGCATGGTGATGTAAAATATGTAAAGAGACATGTTACAAAAAGAGCTTTTTTTATGCTAGGTATCACTTTATTTGCCACATTATGTGGGATGATTCTTTCTCCTATAGCATTTAAAATAATTGTAGGTAATGATTTTTATTATAATCCATGGACATTATTAGGAATGTTTTTACTTCAATGTTCATTTGGCTTTTTAAGCTCATTTCTTATGATTCTAAATGGAACAGGAAATATAAAAATGCAAATTCTTGCATATGGAATATTTACTCCAATTTCGTTTATATTAAAATGGATATTATCTCCAATTTATGGTGTTGGAATCATGCCATGGATAACAATGATTACTTATATAGCTGTTATGTTTCCAATAATTATAATTAGTGCTTTAAAAATTATAAATAAATACGAAAAAGCGAAAGAGGGCATTTAGATGGAACAAAATAAAAAAATAAAGTTTGTTATAGCTAAACCTTCATACGGAAATGTTTATGATTATTGTTATAAAGAACTTGAAAATAAAGATAATGTTGATTTGTTAGATAGTTTTATTAATTTCAAATCAAAAAAAGAAGAAAAAATATATTATAAACACTTTACTCCAAAAATGTGGTTGCCATTTAGAAGTTTTTGGAACAAAAGGTATTTTAATACTAAATTTGATACTTATGATAAAATTTATTTTATTTTAGGAAGTTTGAATAAAAATATATATAAATATGGACTTGTAACATATTTAAAGAAGAAATATAAAAATGCAAAATTTATTTTATATTTTAATGATTTAGTTTATAAAAATTATAAAACTGCAAAGGAAGAAAAATTATTGAAGCAATTTGATGCTGTACTCTCATTTGATTATAACGATTGCAAAAAATATGGATTTTATAATCATCCGTTAGTATATTCAAAGCCGGAAAATATTGAAAATAATGCTGAAGATATTGATGTTTATTTCTGTGGTAAAGATAAAAATAGATTAGATTTAATAATGAAGTCTTTTTATTATCTAAAGAGCAAGGGATTAAAGTGTTTATTTATGATTTATGGTGTTCCTCAAGAAAAAAGAGAAAACATTGATGGATTGGAATATTTAGATAATTTCATGCCTTATGAACAAAATTTAGAGTATCTAAAGAGATCAAAATGCATTTTAGAAATAATGCAAGAAGGTGGAAATGGTTACACATTACGAACATGTGAAGCAGTTGCTTATAATAAAAAGATAATTACTAATAATAAAATATTAAAAGAAGCAGATTTCTATGATGAAAATATGATTGCTTTTTTTGATGATGCTGAAGATATTGATATTAAATTTATAAAAAAAGAAAGAGGAAAATATTTAGATAATAATTATTTTACTCCTTTAAAATTATTGGATAAAGTAGTAAAAATTTTCCAGCAAGAGGTTGAATAAAATGAAAAAAGTAATGTTTGTAATTGGTGGATTGGCTAATGGAGGCGCAGAAAGAGTAATTACTTCTATTTCGAGTGCAATTGCTGAAAGGGGATATGATGTTGTTTTATTAACGTATTATAAATCGGATAATGAATATAGCTATTCATCAAAAATTAAAAGAATATGTCTTGCTGATGGATATTATGATAATTATATAAAAATGTCAACAATAAAAAAAATAAGAAATATTAGAAAGATTATTAAAAAAGAAAAACCTGATGAAATAATTTGTTTTTTATCTAATCCATCTGTTTACGTTTTTCTTTCTACAATTTTTACAAAATATAGAAAAAAGATTTCTTTTGCAATTAGAGCAAATCCTAAAGTAGAAAAAGGAAAGATTGCAAAATTTCAAAAGATTTTTTCTAGATATGTAAAAAATATAATTGTCCAAAACAAAGGCCAAATAACTTGCTTTTCGCTTAAAGTACAAAATAAAATTGTTGTTATACCGAATCCAATGTATGATGAATTATTTGAAAAAGAAAAAGCATATAGTCATGTACCAACAAAAATTGTTTCTGTCGGAAGACTGACAGACCAAAAAAACTATGATCTTGCTATTGAGGTTTTTAATGAGATTCATAAAACTAATTTTAATATAGAGTATTATATTTATGGTGTTGGAAATAAAGAAGAATATCTGCAAAATAAAATTAATGAATTAAAACTAAATAATTCTATAAAACTTATGGGATTTGAAAATGACAGAAATCTAATATATTTGGATAAGGATATATATTTGATGACATCAAAATATGAAGGTATGCCAAACACTTTAGCAGAAGCTATGTGTATGGGAGTCCCTTCTATTTCAACTAATTGTGAGTTTGGACCATCAGATTTAATTATGAATGAAAATATGGGGATATTAGTTAATGATTATGAATGTGCAACACTTGTGAAAGCTATAGAAAAAATAATTAATAATTATCAAGAATATGTAGATAAAGCAAGATATGCTAAGAAAGTTTTAAGAGATACTTATTCATATGAAAAAATAATTCAAAAATGGATTGATTTTATAAATAAATAATGCAAAGGGGATGCTCTAAAATGATAGAAAGAGTAAAACTTTTTATTCAAAAAATTATAACAAAAGTAAAAAGAAAATTATTTGAAAATAAAAAAATTGATAATGATAAGGATTATCTAATAAATCTTGGTAAAATTAGGATTAATTATAAAATGAATTTAGATAATCCTAAGTCATTTAATGAAAAAATAAATTGGTATAAAATAAATTATAGAAATGATTTAATGGTAATATGTACTGATAAATATACTGTTAGAGATTATGTTAAAGAAAAAGGATTGGAAAGAATACTTTTAAAAGACTATGGTATCTATGATAAGGTCGAAGATATCAATCTAGATAGTTTGCCAAGTCATTTTGTTGCTAAAGTGACAGGAGATTCTGGTGGGGTCGTTGTTTGTAAAGATAAATCAAAGTTCTATGCTCAAATCGGAAATAAATTTTCTTATTTGGACAAAGATTATTCTGCTACTAATAAAGAATGGCCGTATCATTACATTAATAATCGAATTATTGTAGAAGAATTAATTGAAACTGAAAATGGAAAGTCTCCTAATGATTATAAATTCTTTTGTTTTAATGGCGAGCCAAAGTTTTTGTTTGTGGCAAGTGATAGGGATACTAATTGCAAATTTGATTTTTATGATATGGAATGGAATCATATTAATGTAATTCAAGGCCATCCTCATAATAAAATAGGAATAAAAAAACCCGAAAAATTTGCAGAGATGGTAGAAATATGTAAAATATTATCAAAGGATTTTCCTCATGTCAGAGTCGACTTATATTATGAAAATGGAAAGATTTATTTTGGCGAATTAACTTTTTTTCATTATTCTGGATTAACACCATTTATGCCAAGAAAATTTGACTATGAATTTGGGAAATATTTTGATATTACAGGTATAAAGAATAATTAGAGATACATTATGATAATGAAAGCATTATTACAAAAAAATAAGAAAATATAAGTATCATTATTAAATAATAAATATAAAATTAGAGTACAAATTTAAAGTATTAGGACAACCTAATACTTTTTAGTATATATAATAAAAAATAAAAGTAGTTTAATATTTTTTTTTATTGTATAATAAAACAAAGGTTGTGAATCTAAATGTACGATATAAAAATTAAACAATTTTTAAGATATTTATTTCTTTCTGCAAGTGAAGACAAATTTGAGTATAACGATAAATTAGATTTTGAACTATTTTTACCTATTGCTACTCGAAATAGAGTAACAAATATAATGTTTTATGGCTTAAAAAATATATCTAAAGAAAATGTTCCTAGCAAAGAGATAATTAATAGATTGCAAAGTGATTGTATGTTATATGGAGTAAAAGCTTTTCATCAAGAAAAAGCTTTTAAAGCTATTGCTAATGAATATGAGAAAGAAAATTTAAAATTAACTGTAATTAAAGGACAAATATTGAAAAGTCTATATCTTAAAGAAGATATGAGAGTAATGGGTGACATAGATTTTATTGTTCCTAATAATGATTATTTAAAAGGAAGAAAAATACTTGTGGATAAATTTGGTTATATAATCGAACATGAAGACAAAGATGAGCTATGTGCATTAAATTCTCAAAAAGTATGTGTGGAACTTCATCAGCATTTGGTAACGGAATTATCGAATAATCAAAAGTATTTTGATAAAACATATTTATCACATATTATTAAAAAAGAAAATTATTATGTTTTAGATAAAGATTATCATTTCATTTATATGATGGATCATATTTATAAGCATTTTATTGATGGAGGTTTAGGCTTAAAATATATATTAGATTTTGCGTTGTATATAAAAAAATATCCCGATGTTATCAAAAATACTATTGCGGAACTTAAAAAATTAGGCCTTGCAAATTTAACTTTAGGTTTTTTGCAAGTTTGTAATGATTGTATTGACTTAGATGTATCGGTTCAATTAAATTTGTTTAATAAAAGAATCAATGAACAAGCATTGCAAAAATTAATTATATTAATGTTAAAAAATGGTGAATATGGTACTGTCGAAAGTCGAGTTAATGCTAAAAATGTACAAGGAACATTTTTTAAACGAATGAAAAGAAGATTGTTTCCAATGGTTGTGAGACCTGGAAAAAATAAACTTGCTGAATTTATTTTATATCCATTTAGATTAGTTTGCTATTGGTTTTCTTTTTTGTTTAAAAATTTAGGTTATGTTTTCTTAGTTTTGAAAAAGCGTTCTAATATTGATTTAAAAGAAAAAATAGATTTAAAAAATATGTTTGATGAACTGAAGTAAAAATAGAGCTTATAAAACTTGTTTATATTAATATAAAATGCTAAAATATTTGTGTATGTAAAAAGGAGAAAAACTTATGAGTAGTAATAAATATGAAATAAAAACTATTACTGATCCTCGTTCTTTATATAGTGAAGCTTTTAGAAGACTTCAAGTTAATATTCAATATGCTTCTGTAGATACACCATATAAAGTTATTCAAGTAGCATCAAGTAAACCAGGAGAAGGGAAAACAACAACTGCGTTAAATTTAGCAGCTGTTTATGCTGAAAAGAAGAAGAAAGTTATAATTGTTGATTTGGATTTAAGGAGTCCTAAAATTCATCGAGCATTTAAACTTCATTCAAATGAACTTCCAGGTGTTACACAATATATTTTAGGTAATGCAAAGTTAGAAGATATTATTTATCATAGCGAGTATGGGATTGATGTAATCACAAGGGGAGAAAAAATTACTTTTCCTGAGACATTATTAGATTCTCGTGTTTTAGAGGAATTAATTAATAATTTAAGAAAAATGTATGATTATGTAATTTTAGATTGTCCTCCTGTATTATTGGTTACAGACCCAATTATTATTTCAAAATACTCAGATTGTCAAATATTTATTGTTTCCCATAAGAAAACAAAAAAAGCCGAAGCAGTAGAAGCAATTAAACTTATGAAAAAGGCAAAAGCAAATATAGCAGGTGTCGTCATGCAAGGAGTAAAAAAAGCAACGACATATCGTGAAAAATACTTCTATGGTTACTATTCATATAATGAATTTGAAATATATGGAAAAAACAAAGGAGGTAAAAAATAATGGAAAACAATAAACAAACTGACATTTCTCTTTATGAAGAAAAAGGATTATCTTTCTTTGATTTATTTCAAATTATTAAGCGTCGCATGATTTCAATTATTGTGTGTGTTATTGTAGGTTTTGGATTAATGATTACATATAGTTATACAATTCAAAAGCCGGTTTATACTGCGTCTGCTACTGTAATGGTTAATCCTACAATTAGTGGCTCAAGCAGTTCAATTAATAATGACTATACATATGTTCAAAAAATTATGTCAACATATGAAATTTTATTTAAAAGCCGTTTAGTATTAGGCGAAGTATCAGAGAATATTCAAGATTATTCAAATAAGGATGGTTCTATTAGTCACTTAAATTACACAGTTGGTTCGATTTATTCAATGACAACAATAGAAGTTTTATCTGGCTCAGTTATATCAAATGTAGATTCACTAATTTTCCGCATTTCAGTTAGTGGTTATAACGCTGATGATTGCGCCATTATTGCAAATGAAATTATTAATGTTGCCAAATCATTGCCATCAATAGAAGGAGATTTTTCGATTTTAAGAAATTCGACATTAACTACGGTAGATGAAGCATTACCTAATTATAATTATAGTAAAAACTTATTTAGAAATGGTGTTATTGGAATTGCACTTGGATTAATATTTGCTGCTGTTTATATTGTAATTAGAGAAGCTACTGATACAACAATTTCAGATGCTAAATCTATTGAAGATATATTGGGCTTGAATGTTCTAGCTATTGTCCCTGATATTGAAATGTCAGAGAAAGAGAAATATAAAACAATAAAACAATAATATATTTATAATTAAAAGAGGAGGCTTTACATATGATTGATGTTCATAGTCATATATTACCTAATGTTGATGATGGTTCTAATAGTTTGGAATTTTCGATTGAATTAGTTAAAGAGGCGATTAAATTGGGCATCACTGATATTGTGTTTACTCCTCATTATGAATTAATTCCTAAAAGAGTAAAGCCAGATGTTAATATTGAGGATGTTTTTAATCAATTTAAAAATGAACTGGTTAAAAATAATTTGGATATTAATTCTTATTTAGGAAATGAAATAACAATTTCAGAAAATATTTTAGACGAACTTAAAAATAAAAAATGTTTATCGCTAAATGGTTCTAAATATATTTTACTAGAACTAGATTTTTATTCTTTTGATTTGGATATTGGTGAATTTATTTATGAAGCTTCTTTGCTTGGTTATTATATAATTATTGCTCATGTAGAAAGATATATTTATACTAATTATGAGTATGTTGAAATGTTAGTAAAAGAAGGGGCTTTGATTCAAATTAATGCTAATTCTTTATTTTCAAATGGTTTTAGGACAAGAAAATTAATATTAAAACTTATTAAAAATAATTTAGTACATTTTATTGCTAGTGATATTCACTTTGGGCGAGATAATAAAATGTTGGATGCATATCATTTAGTTTTAAAAAGATTTGGAAAAGAGAAAGCTAACTTATTATTTGAAGAAAATCCTAGAAAAGTATTATTAAATCAAGATATCTAACAAAGGGGGCTTAGGCTCCCTTTGTTTTAATAAAATATATAGAGGAGTGGAAAAATGAAGACGTATATATTAAAAAAAGTATCTTTGTTCTTTACTTGTATAACAATAGCTATTAGCTTTATATTGACATTTATTAGTTATCTAGACTTAAGATTTACTAATTTTAGTAAATCTATCATAATTTTAATAGTAATAAGTTATATTTTATTGTTAACTTTTAGCTATATATTACAAATTATTTATATAGTTTATTTTAGAAAAGAATTTAAAAATATGAAAGTAATTTTTTTTAATTTATTTATTATTTTATTGTGTTTTATATTTATTGGATATTTTAGCATAATTATGAATTATGTTGATTGTTTGTTGTTGGCATTAATTGGTTTGATACTTCAAGGCTATATATATTATAAAATTGATATTAACACAAGTGATTTTTAATTTTAGATATTTTAAAAATTAACAAAGAAAATTAATTATGTTATAATTTAAATGGTGATATTATGAAGGAATTAACATTTAATCAAATATTAAAATTAATGAGAAAGAAGTTGGATCAAGAAACTTCTAATATTATTGATTACTTAAATAATGGAACATTTACTAGTCAGTTATTTGAAGAAGTGGTTATAATAAACAAAGATATTAAGAAGAACTCTGAAACATATAAAAAATTATATAGTAGAAGAGCATTATATATAGTTAAAATAAATAATGATTTATTAATACCACCACAATTTAATTGGATATCAGGCGCTTTAAAATTAATTGATTCTAAAAAAGTAATTTTTAATAAGGATGAGACATTATATGTTGAAAAAACGACTTCTCCGATTACAAGAATGCATGAACATTTTACTGGTTTAAACGGAGATAAAGCGAGTTTGAAATTAAATGAATGGCCAAGAGATACTTTATTAGATAATATAACTATTCATATATTTGTTTTAAAAAATAAATATAAAAGTGAAAATGAAATAATACTTGGAGGTATTGAGTCTCGACTTGAGAAAATATTAACTCCTGCTATGAAAATAGATAATTTGAGGTAGAATTCATGTTATATGTAGCTATTATATTGATTGTTATAGTTATATTGTTATTTATCTTTGCTTTATTTATTTATCAAGGAATATTTGGTCATCGTGAAGAAAAAAAAGAAGGATTAAAATATTTTTCTAATGAAGAATTTGATAATATAGGTAAAACTATTTATTCATTTATGTCTAAAGAATGTAAAATCAATGGATTTGTATATGAAAAAAATGATAATTTAAATGCTAAAGGTATTGTAGTTTTAGCTCATGGAATGGGTGGCGGACATATTAATTATATGAAAGAAATATGTTACTTTGCTTCATTAGGATATAAAGTTATTTCATATGATAATCACGGAACAATGTTAAGTGAAGGGAAAAGTTTAAATGGATTTGAACAAGCTGTCATTGATTTAAGATCATGTATTTTAGACATTCAAAGTAGAATAGAGTTTGTAGGTTTGAAAGTTATTCTATATGGCCATTCATGGGGTGCATATAGCGTAAGTAGTGTGTCAAATTTTGAAGATGTTCATGTAGATGGAATTATTTCATTAGCAGCTTTTAATTCTCCCTCTGTCATTTTAACAAAAATGATAAAAATGCAAATTAATCCTATATTTGTTAGCTTATATCCTTTCTTTTGGCTTATTGAATTTTTAAAATTCGGAAAAATATGTAATTATACATCGTTAAAAGGTTATAAGAAATGTAATTGTCCGCTTTTATTAATTCATGGAAGAAAAGATCAACTAGTTCCTATTAGTGAATTTAGATATTATCGAGAAAATTTAAAAAATAAGAATGATGTTGAGTTTATAGAATTACCTACAAAGTATCATCGTCCTAATATAAGTGATGAGAGTGTTATATATGATAATTCTTTTAATATTGAAGCTTCAAAAATTTTAAAAGAAAAAGGAAACATCAAAGAGTTTTATGAAAATGCTGATTATAATCTTTTAACAAAATTTGATGATAATGTAATGAATCGAATAAAAGATTTTATTGAAAGAATTTAATTTTTTGATTAATTTCATAAAGAAAACTTGAAAAATGATTTTTGAAATAATATAATAATATTGTCAAAGTAGTTCGAAAGGGGAACCCGGTACGGTTCCCCTTTCTTTTTTTTGAGGTTATTAGTAACGTCAAAGTAGTTCAAATCCTTACTTTAGTTTTCGATATTCTTTTAAGAATAGAATAAACAGAAATAATACTAATATTACTTCCATTATAAAGTAAAATAGAACTACTAAGAGTTAGTAATACCCTCTCAGTTCTTTGAACATTAACCAATCACCTCATTATACAATTCTCCTTTTTTGCTTTTTAACCTTAAAAAAAATAATAAAAATAAATATATTGCTATTATCTATTATTGCAGTAGTCATTCTATTTTAAATGCTTTTAAAACTATTATAAATATTGTATAATAATTAAGATTATAAAAATGGGGAATATTATTATAAATAATATTACAAAGGAAGGAGTGTTTATCATGGACATTTCATTAGTAAAGCAAAAAGTATTAAATTTTTGGAATATCGTTAAAATCAAATGGAAGAAAATAAAAAATCATGAATATTTTAAAGCATTTGTATTTACGTTTTTGGTTGGCTTTTTCTTATTTGCGCTTGAAGCAGCTCCTAATGGTTTTACTTTATTTTTAAATGGCGATTATTCTTTACAATCTTTATCTTTTTATGCTGATGGATACACAAAAATGTGGAGGTTCTTTAGAACAGGCGAATTTCCAATGTTTGATTACTCCAATTTGTTTGGAGAAAACTATATCGGTTCTCAAAGTTTTTATTATTTAGGAAGTCCTTTCTTTTGGCTATTATTATTAACGCCGAGACCATTATTATATCAAGGGATTTATTTCTCGATGATTTTAAAATTAGCTGTTGGTGGCTTGTTCTTTTATATTTTATTAAGAAAATATTTTAATATAAGTGAAAAAGTTTCGTTAATAGGGGCTTGTTGTTATGCGTTCTCGGGATGGACTATGTATTATTTATGGTTTCATTTTGGAGATGCATTAGCATTTTTTCCTTTAATTATTATTGGTATAGAAATGGTGCTTCAAAAGAAAAAGGGATGGGCGTTAACGCTTGGCTTATTTTTTAGTTGTGTTACGAACTATTTCTTTGGTGCGACATTTGTTATATTTGGCGTATTATATGCTTTATTTAGGTGGATTCAAATTTATGGGATTACTAAAAGAAAGGGATATAACGTCAAAGAAAGATGGGGAGTATTACTTCAAGGTATTTTATATTATATTGCAGGTGTAGGTCTTGCCGCTTTTATCCTTATGCCTGCAAGTGTAAGTGTTGCTGATTCTGGAAGAGCAGAGACTAATATTTTAGATACATTTTTAAGTTTTTTCTTAAAATCTAGTACAGATATTGAAGGTCAAATAACATATAGTGGTTTGAAATCTTTTAGTGATATATTTTCAAAAGAAAATCTAACAGCATTATTTGATTTTTCATTCAAATGGGAAGAAAATAGACCAGCAAATGGAATGGAAATTTCTTCAACCCAAACAAGATATTATATCCTATCTAATTTCTTATTTATTAACTCAAATTGTTGGGGTGGAACATTATTTAATAATGCTCAGTTAGATAACAATTTAGGAGGATTTTTTGTTACTACTCCAATTGCACTGTTGTTAATTCCAAGTTTAATTAGAGCAGTCAAGTCAAAAAAGAAATGGACTATATTTGGATGCATTGTCTGTTTAATTGCACCTTTTGTGCCAATAACTTTTTACTTATTCCATGTATTTACGTATCCTTATGGTCGTTGGCAAATCATTATTGTATTAGTATCATTAATCTTTTTATTAAAAACATTAGATGATTTTGATGATCTTAAATTACATGAATTTATTCCTGGAGCGATATTTAATGTTGTTTTAGCTGTCTATTTAATTATATATTCATATTATAATGGAACTTTAGATTCAACTTATTCAATTTATTTATTTGGTGAATATCGTGAAATAAAATATCAATTATTAATAGTTTCTTTACAAGTTGTTTATATATTGCTAGTAGGATTAGCTACGATTACTGTTTTATTGCTAAAGAAACACAAAGTAAATATAAGTACTGCTAAAGTTAAACATGCAGCTTTAGTGTTGGTAATTCTTGAACTGTTTGTTCAAGCTACTGTAACTGTTAATGCTCATGGATATGCTTCTTATTCTTCTTTTTATGGAGGACAAGCAATCTTAAATTCTCAAAGAAAAATAATTAATAATTTAACTGAAGAAGATTCACAATTTTATCGAATTTATAATGAAATGGCAACAAGAGGATATGTTAATCATCCTTCAACATTATCATATAATGGTTTATCAATGTTCAACTCTATATATAATAATGAGAATGATGATTTTATTAAGCGTTCTCGCTTATCGTACAATAATTCTTGGATTGCAGCAGTTCATGAAAAAAGAAACTACTTGGATGAATTTTTAGGAGTAAAGTATTATATTGTTTCTCGTAATGATCCTAATAATGATGGTTATTACTTTAAAGATTGGACAGACCATGATACTGCTGATTTATATTATGAAGGAAGAGTAAATCAATATACGTCTTCACAAAATTATAATTTGAATATTCCTGGTGGTTATCAATATCGTGATGATTTAAGTAATGATGATTTTATGGTGTATGAAAATGCTAATTTTATTGAATTGGGTTTTGCTTATGATACTTATATCGCTTCATCTGTTATCGGTCCTAATTTGGATGGATATTTAAGTCCTAATGGATATCTTGATTCAAGTTATTATGAAAAATCATACTTCAACGCTGTTATTGTTGAAGATGATGATTTAGAAGAAGAATTTTTACAAAAATATACAAAATTAAAATCAAAGCCTGTTTTTGATACAGTAACATCTTTAAGCAGTGGCAACTTCAATATATACTTAAAACCTAGGGAAGATGTTAGCAAGTCAATAGTAGAAGATGGAAGAGATTTAGTTCGTATCTTGTCTAATAATGGCATTAAAGATTATTTTTCAAATAGTGAATATGGTACAATTTTACATGGAAGATGGACAGATCATCAAAGTATAGATGAACAAGGCCAAACTTACTCAAATCCTTATTTTGGTGATCAAATAGTTATTGAGCCAAAGAGTGCCTCAATTTGTAAGGATGCAAGTGATACTAATACATGTAATATGAGTATTAAATTTCAAATGGGACCACAAGTAGTTATTAGTCTTTATAATGGAGATACATTAATTACTCAAGATGCACATATGACTCATAATTATTCAATGTCAAATAAATGGGGCGAATATAAAATGGAAAGGGGATTCTATAGCAATCAAGAAGTTACCAAGATTGTTATCGAATTTATTAATGATGCGAAAATAGATGATTTTGAAATAAGTGATTTTCAAATTAAATATGAGTATCAAAGTGATTATGAAGCAACATTACAACCATTTAAAGATAATGCTATTAAGAATGTTGTATATAAAACAAATTCATTTACCTTTGATACAAATTATGAATCACCTAAATTATTAGTAATAAATGTTCCTTATGATGCTGGCTGGTCAATGAAAATAAATGGTGAAGATGCTAAAATATATGTTGCTAATGGTGGCTTTATTATGGTAGAAGCTCCAAGTGGTCAAGCAACATATGAATTATCATATTTTACACCTCGTTTAAAAATTGGTTTAATTTTAACTGGCATTTCTGCTTTATTTTTAACATTTGTTTCTTGTTTCTATAATAGAGATAAAATAAAAATTTGGTTAAAAAATCAAAAAGAAAAAAGGAATAAAAAAATTGAAACAAATATAGCTATTAACAATGCTGATTTAAAAGAATAGATAATTGCTAAATTAAGTTAAAAGATGTAAGCAATAAGAGAGCCTATCGTGATATGATAGGCTCTCTTATTTTATTAATATTTTTGTTTACGAAGTTTTCCATCAACTTTGTGAATAGAAATGCTTCCTTCTTGGTTTTTAGCTTTTTCTTTTGCAAATGTAATAGCTTCAACTTGAGTATCAAAAAGTTTTAATGCTCTTTCTCCATTAGCAAACTTGACTTGCCATTTTCCATCTTCTTTTCTTTTTGAAACATGATAAACTTTATTTTTAACTTCTGCCATATTACAAATCTCCTTCTCTTTATTTTAATATTATCATATCAAAAAAATGTTGTAAAATGTAAAAATAAATAATATTTTAGAAATAAATGTAAATACTACTACTGAGGTGTTTGTTAGATGAAAGAAACAGGAGTAGTTCGTCGTATTGATGAATTAGGAAGAATTGTAATACCTAAAGAAATAAGAAAGAATTTAAGAATAAGAGAAGGAGATCCTATTGAAATATTTGTAACACAAGGTGATAACATTGTTTTAAAAAAGTATTCATCGTTAAATGGACTTGAGAGTGAATTTGCCAATGTTGCAACTGCTATTTCAAATAAATTAGATACTACAACACTTATTAGTGATAATGATAAAATAATTGCTAGTGCTGGACAAAATAAAGAAGGATTTCAAGGTAAAGATTTATCATTTAAATTAAGGAATGTTTTACAAGATAGAAGGCCAACTCAAATAAATATTCCGAATATTATAAGTGGTGAAATGTATCAAGGTAATATTTATGTATTACCACTTATCGTTGAAGGCGATCTATTCGGAAGCATAATAATATTATTAAATGATTTAGAAATTAATGATAATTATAAAATAGTTGTAGAAGTAATGGGAAACTATATTGTAAAAAGGCTTGAGTCATAAAATGGTAGAAAATTTCTTTGATATTAGTTATAATGATTTCAAGGAGTTTTTTTATTATGCGATTAGATAAATTTTTAAAAGTATCCAGAGTTATTAAAAGAAGAACAATTTCAAAAGAATTGGCATTATTAAATAAAGTAAAAGTAAATGGTAATTATGCTAAACCAGCTCATATTTTGAAAGTTGGTGATATTATTACTTTAGAATTAGGCGAAAAATCTTTTTCTATGAAAGTTTTAGATTTAAGAAATCATGCTTTGAAAAATGATGCCACTGAAATGTATCAGGTTATTAATGAAGAATAGTATTGGTTTGCAATACTATTTTTTTGTTCTATTTTTTATTTGAAAAGCATAAATTCAAATAGGAGATGATAAGTTAATGGAAAATAATATTAATATAAATAATAAAGTAAATAATCACACATTATTTTTGAGGGATCGGAGAGAGTTAGCAATAACTGGAGTAAAGAATATTAGAAGTTTTGATAGTTTGGAGTTTTTGATTGAAACAAATCTAGGTATGTTACATATAGTTGGTCATTCATTAGTTTTAGGTAAAATGGATACAGAGGGAGAAACATTAGAAATAAAAGGGAATATAACTTCGATTACATATTTACAAAAAGAAACTACAACGGAAAAAGGCTCTTTCTTTAAAAAGTTATTCAAATGACAGAACTAGAGGTTCAAATTCAAGTTATTTTTTTTGGAATACTATTCGGTTTTCTTATAGGGATTATTTACTCACTTTTTAATAGATTTTTTTATCATTATCAAAGTACTTTATTCCGATTTATCTTTGAGTTACCTTTATTTATTATTTTTACGATTATTTACTTTTTAATAATGATAAGAATTAATGATGGAGTTTTAAATATATATCAGCCTTTATGGATTGCAATAGGTTTAATAATTTATTATAAATATTACAGTAAATTATTTTTACCATTATTTGAGAAAATAGTTAATATATTAGCTGTAAAATTGCTTCTTCCTTTTAAAAATAAATATGATATAATTAAAAAGAAATTAAATAGAAAAAAGGTGAAGAAGCATGGAAAGAAGAAATCAGCAACCATTAATAAAATGGAATCAAAACAGAGCAGGGAGCATTTTACTTCTTGGAATTTCCCTAATTCTAATAATCTTTAGTGCTTTCTTTGTACTTCGTGCGATATCTTCAGCCAATGAGAATAAAAAAGTATCATCAATGCTTAATGAAAAAGAATTAGAATATGAAGGTGTTCGTATAGATATAATTTTAGCTGAAGATTCAGAATATCAAAAAATTACAGAATACGACAAAACTAATCAAAATCAAAATGTTATTACCTTTAAATAGCAGAAAAAAACTGCTATTTTTTTATTAGTCTAATAATGTGACATATTTTTTACTTATTTTAGTATAGAGTAATCAAAGAAAGGCAAGCAATTAAATTTGTTGATTAAATGGTGAAAAATATGGAAGGATATTTAAATAAAGAGAGCAGTAAAAAAAGTACTAAAGGATTAATATCAAAGAAAATATTTGTAGATATTGAAAAAAAGATTGTCTTTTTAATCTTATCCTTTTTAATATCATTGTTAACATTTAGAGGAAATGTTTTGATAACTGTAATTCCGATTTTAGCTATTGGTTATTTATTAGATTTTGGCTATTTAATTTTTGCAATATTATCATGTGCTATTGGATGTATTATGCTTGGTTCGAATTATTTTTTATGCTATGCTATCATGATTTTTACTTTTTGTTTCTTTGCTTTTATTAGCCAGGTTTTTGCTTTTAAATTATATACACGTATTGGTATATGTGTCTTTGTTGGAGATATTTGTTCTCGAATTATTTGGCTGTTAGGAAATAAGCAAATTTTATCTATTGATATAATAGCATACTCTTGCATTTCTCTATTTCTCTATTGTCTTGGTGTTCAAGTGTTACAGATTTTTTTGCATAGAAGAATAGAAAGAATAAGTCAAAGATGTGCATTATCACTTGGAATTATTGTTATTCTTGCAATATGTGGATTCAGTAGAATAATTGATAATACGCTACTTATATATGTACTTATAAATTTTTCTCTTTTAGTAATTTCACGAGTTTATGGAATTAGTTTATTATCCTATATTATTGTAGCTTCGGCTTTTTTATTGTTTTATTTTTTTGATATGTCTTTTATTGATATTTCATTGTTTTGCATTCCAATTTTATTATCGCATTTATTAGGTAAAAATGGTAAATATCAGGCTGGTATCGCACATATTATTACATATTTTTGTCTAGGAATATTACATGGTAAAGATATTTTGACGTATGAATTTTTTTTAGTTCCGATAATTGTAATTATTTTGTTTTCTTGTATTCCTAATGCGTTTATTATAGAAATGCGAAGTCATATATTAAATGTAGAAACATTTGAAAATGAAAATATATTGCATATTAAGAAATTAGAAAATGAAGTTGTTAAAAAATTAAATAAATTTTCTACTTTATTTGAAACTGTTGCACAAGAATATAAAGATGATGAATCATATAAATTGGTAAAAAAACAAACCAGTACTATCTTTAAAAACTTATGTATTAATTGTCCTAAAAATAAAATGTGTTATCAAAATAGTAATATAGAAAATATACCTTTATTTTTAAAAAGTATTACATTAGATTTATCTTCAAAAGAAATAAAGAAAATAAATGAAAATTGTTTGAAGCCGAGTAGATTTTTAGAGTTAAGTGCTACAATGAAAAATGATTTCTATTTAGAATATCAATATGATCAACATTATAAAAATTTAAAAAAAGCATTATCATTTCAAATGTTAGGTTTTAAAGATATTCTAGACTCCTATAGTATTAAAATTAAAGAAGAAAATTTACATTCAATGAAGTATAAGGATAGCTTAATTAAAAAAACATTAGAAGCTATGAATATAGATGTTTTATTTGTTAAATCCAAAATGGCTTTAGATGGAAAACTAAATTTTTTATTAGATATAAAAGTAGATAATGTTCAAGATATTTATTCTCTTGTTCTTCCTGCATTGGAAAATGTATTGCAATGTTGTTTAAAGGTTAATGATATTAAGGAAGTTATTATTGAGAATTATTATGCTTTAAATATAAAAGAATATGAAGTTTATGATTTTATATTAGGAATTCATCAACGAAGTAAAGATAGTCAGATTATTGGAGATTCATATCTAAGTTTTAGTGATTCTTTTAATCAAATTTTTGCAATTAGTGATGGTATGGGAGTTGGAGAAGAAGCAAGAGATGAGAGTAAAACAGCGATAAAACTCTTAAAAGAAGTATTAGAATGTGGTATGGATATTAAAAATACGATAATGATGATTAATTCTTTGCTAAAAACTAAAAATAAATATGATATATATGCGACATTAGATTTAATTAATATTGATAAGAAAACGTTAAAAGCAAATTTTAGTAAAAATGGAAGTCCTTTTTCTTATGTGTATCGAGGTGGTGAATTGCTAAAAATAGATCCATCTTCATTACCAATTGGAATTGTTGATGATATCGAAGTATATGATTGTTCAATTAATTTGCAAGAAGGTGATTATATTATTATGTTTAGTGATGGAATAAGTGGCAGTGAAAAAAAGATGAAGGAAATATTAAGCAGGTGCTCAAATTATCATCCGCAAATTCTAGCAAAAGAGATTTTAGATAGTTTTGTAGGAAAAAAAATAAAAGATGATACTACAGTAATGGTTATAAAAATCCAAAAAAAACAAAATAATTAGGTTTAAAAATAAAATAATTGCCCAAAATACAATTGGGTGATAAAAATGAAAGGAAAACTTCTAGTAGCATCATTGGGTTTAGTACAAGCAATTAATTTTTTACCTCATTCTAATAATTTTTCTTATAAATATACAATTAAAGCAAATTCCACTTCAATTGCAGATATGCTTGTTTTATATGATGTCAAGCAAGAATTTATTGCTAGATATAATAATCTTGTATTAAGTGTTAATGAAAAATATCATGAACAAATTGTGAAAGATAATATTGACTCTTTTATTGATTCGGATTTAGGCACAAGTACATATACTAATGGAAAAATAGTTATTTGTATTGGAGAAGGAAAAGGAGGGAGTATCGAGGGTGAGTTAAGGAAAAGTGCTTGTGATGAAGATGCAATAAATTATCGTATATACATTTTTGATTTAATTTTTGGAAGTTGATTTTCAACAAGGGTGATTAGGTTCACTCTTTTTTATTTTATTGGTTAATACAATCATTTTATTTGCTAATAATTGATTAATAAAGTATAATATAAATGTCTATAGGTGTGGTGAAAAATATGAAATGTATTTTTATTTATAATCCTAATAGTGGAAAAGGAAAAGTAGCTAAAAAGAAAGATTATATTTTTAATAAGTTAAAAGAAAAGTTTGATGAAGTTGAAATGATTGCAACTCAATACCCAAAACATGCTTTATTATTAGCTGATGAGGTTTGTGAAAAATGCGATTACTTAATTTTTTCTGGTGGAGATGGAACTTTTAATGAGATAGTTCAAGGTGTAGCTTCACATGAAAAAAGACCAATACTTGGGTATATTCCTACCGGTACCGTAAATGATAATGCTAAAAACTTAGGAATGTCGAAAAATATAAAAAAATCATTAAAAATAATTCTTAATGATAAACAAATAGATATGGATATTTGTAAAATTGGAAATCAATATTTTTCATATGTTGCTGCGCTTGGATCGTTTTCTGCGATTAGTTATGCTACAAAGCAAAGGAGTAAAAAGGTTTTAGGTGCTTTAGCATATGCTCTAAATGGAATTGATGATTTCTTTCATACGAAGAATTTTGATGTAAAGATTACCTTGCCCGACGGAAGAATATATGAAAATAATTGTGCTTTTCTAGGGGTTTTAAATTCTCGTTCTGTTGGAGGATTTAGATTTAATAAAGAGGCTGATATTTCTGATGGATTGATTGATTTTGTTATGGTTGATTCATTGATTTATAAAGAACGAGTAATGTCTATATGTTCTTCTTTTAGAATTTTTAATTTATTTTTAAGAGGAATAAAGAAAAAAAGAGATGTTAGACATGTAACTCATTTTATTGCTACTAGTGCAAAAATTGAACTTTCGGATAATGTTGTTTGGTGTCTTGATGGTGAAAAAGGTGAAAGTGGTAGTAAAAATATTGAAATGTTACATCACCATCTTAAAATTATTACTAAAGGGTAGTATTACTACTCTTTTTATCTATAAAAAAGCAATATTTTATTAATATTTATTGTTTTGTTAATAATTAGTTTATTTAATTTTATTAAAATATTGAAATGGAGGGGGAAAAATGAATCAAAAATTTATCGATATGATAAATAAGCTTAATTTAAATGATGTTTTTCTAGTTGCAGTATCTGGTGGGCCGGATTCAATGGCACTACTCCATATGCTTAAAAATTATTCAATAAAAATCGTTGTTTGTCATGTAAATTATAAAACAAGAAATGAAAGTGATTTTGAAGAAGAACTTGTAAGAAAATATGCTATAGAAAATAATTTGATTTTTGAATATTGCAATGTAAGCAAAAATGATATTGCTAACTTCCAAGATAGTGCTAGAGTATTTAGATATGCCTTTTTTAAAAAAATGTATGATAAATACAATGCTAAGGGATTAATAGTAGCTCATCATTTAGATGATTCTTTAGAAACATATTTATTACAAAAAAAGCGAAAAAGTATTGTAAGACATTATGGTATTGCTTATCATACTTCGTTAATGGGAATGGAAGTATATCGTCCTTTACTTGCTTATCGCAAAAAAGAGTTATTAGAATTTTGTCAAAAAAATGAAATTCCCTATTCTATTGATTACACAAATAATCTCCCTAAATATCAAAGAAATATTATTAGATTAAATACAATCAATAATTTAACTGATAAAGAATTATGTGCTTTGATAGAAGAAATGAACCAGAAAGAAAAAGAGAATGAATTGCTTTTTGAACAAGTTAATGACTTGTTAAATAAATGCTTATTAAATGAATTTTTAGATGTAAATATTTTTAGGGGAATAGCAGAGAAGTATAAGATTTATGTTTTATATTCATATTTACAACCATTAATATTAAGAAGTTCTAAAGTTTTATCGAAATCATTTTTAAAGGATTTAATTCAGCAAATTGAAGATTGTCAAAGTAATAAGAAATATATAATTGATCGGAAGTATTTTTTGTATCAAGAGTATAATAAGCTTCATGTTGAGAAAAATGAAGAAATCAGTTATTGTTATTACTTAAATAAAAATGAGGAAATTATTACTCCATATTTTAGTGTTAATAAAACTGGAGATAATAAGAATGGAATTTATCTAGCTGATGATGAATATCCTATAATGATTAGAAATTATCGTGATGGTGATGAAATTGTTTTAGAAAACGGTCATAAAAAATTACGAAGATGGTTTATAGATAAAAAAGTACCATTGTCTAAAAGAAAAAAGATCCCTTTATTATTTAATTGTCAGGGGAAATTAGTTTATATTCCTTATTTATACAAGGATTTTGAGCGTAAAAACTTGCAATCAACTTTATTTATGATAGAATAATTTATGTATTTGTTTAGGAAAGGCGGCTAAGTCTAATGAGAAATATAAATGATGACATTGAAAGGGTCTTAATTGATCATGAAACTATTATTAATCGTTGTAAGGAATTAGGAAAGCAAATAAGCGAAGAATATGAAGGAAAAGATTTAATTTTAATATGTATCTTGAAAGGTTCAATTCCTTTTCTTAGTGAATTAATTAAACATATCACAATTGATGTTAGATTTGAATGTATGTGTCTATCAAGTTATCATGGAACTACGCAATCTAGTGGTGATGTTAAAATTATTAAAGATATCGATTGTTCTTTGGTTGGTAAGGATGTTATTATAGTTGAAGATATTGTAGATACAGGTAGAACGTTGCAATGCCTTCAAGAATTGTTAAAATTCAGGAAAGCCAATAGTGTTAAGATTATGACATTAATAAGTAAAAAAGTTAAAAGAATTTGTGATATTGATGTTGATTATGTCGGCTTTGAAATTGATGATTATTTCATTGTTGGTTTTGGCTTAGATTATAAAGAAAATTATCGTAATATTCCTTACATCGGAATACTAAAAAAAGAGGCAATAGGAGGCGTATAAAATAATGAACAATTTTAATAAAAATAGAAAAAAGAAAGGAATTTGGTCCATTTTATTACCATATCTAATTTGTTTTGGCATGGTATTATTAGTGGTTTATTTCTTTAGTGGAAGTGGCTCAAAAGATTCTAATTGGGGGCAAAGTCAATTATTGAATAATGTTAATGTGACCATAGATGAGCTTAATGATGATAAGGAACCTACAATAGTTTTTAAAGAAGCAAGTGCTACTTATCCATCTAGCCAATCTGAGTTGTATACATTAGTAGGAACTTGTGAAGTAAAAAATAGTGATGGAGAAAAAACTGCTTATACATTCGAAATACAGTTTAATTTAAATGCTCCAAATGAAAAAGAAATATATATCGATGTAATAACTGGATTTGAAACAATCGAAAATTTGACTCAAAAAACTATTTGGAAAGGTGCTCAACCTGCTAGCGAATCAGGAAATACTTTCTTAACAATTTTAATAAATATTATTATTCCGGTTGGTGGAGTTTTGTTAGTAGTATTTATTATGTTTAAGATGTTAGGAGGAGTTGGCGGCGGTGCTGGCGGAAAAGCTTTTGATTTTGGAAAGTCTACTGCTAAAGAACAAAAAAATCTTCATGTTAAATTTGCTGATGTAGCTGGTTGTGATGAAGAAAAAGCTGAAATGCAAGAATTAGTAGAATATCTAAGACATCCTGCTAAATTTACTGATATGGGTGCAAGAATTCCAAAAGGTGTAATTCTAAAAGGCCCACCTGGTACAGGAAAAACATTGTTAGCTAAGGCTGTTGCTGGGGAAGCTGAAGTTCCATTTTACTTTATTTCTGGTAGTGATTTTGTTGAAATGTTTGTTGGTGTTGGTGCATCTCGTGTTCGTGATATGTTTAAAACAGCCAAAGAACATGCTCCAAGTATGATTTTCATTGATGAAATTGACGCTGTTGGTCGTCAAAGAGGCGCTGGTTTAGGTGGCGGCCATGATGAAAGAGAACAAACACTTAACCAACTATTAGTAGAATTAGATGGTTTCGGTTCAAATTCAGGTGTTATCGTTATTGCTGCTACAAATAGACCTGATGTATTAGATCCGGCTTTATTAAGACCTGGTCGTTTCGATCGTCAAATAACTGTTAATCTTCCGGATAAAAAAGGAAGAGAAGCGATTTTAAAAGTTCATGCTCGTAATAAGAAAGTAAGTCCAACTGTTGATTTTGCTCATGTTGCAAGTAGAACACCTGGATTTAGTGGTGCTGAACTAGAAAATGTTTTAAACGAAGCAGCTATTTTGGCAGTTCGTTTAAATAAGAAAGAAATTTCTACTTCTGATATTGATGAAGCAATTGATCGTGTAATGGGCGGACCTGCTAAGAAGGGTAAAGTTATGTCAATTAAAGAAAGAAATTTAGTTGCATATCACGAATCAGGACACGCAATTGTGGGATTAGTCGTTGAAACAGCAGATGTAGTTCAAAAAGTTACAATTATTCCTCGTGGTGATGCTGGTGGTTATGTCTTGATGACTCCAGAAGATGATCATTTCTTGCAAACTAAGGGTGAGTTATTAGATAAGATTTGCGGCTTACTTGCAGGTAGAGTAGCTGAAGAAGTATTCTTTGATGATGTTACAACAGGTGCTCATAATGATATTGAAAAAGCTACTAGAATTGCTCGCTTAATGGTTACAGAACTTGGTATGTCAGAATTAGGACCAATTCAATACGAAAAGAATACTGGTAGTGTTTTCCTTGGAAGAGATTATGCTAATAATGACAAAGTTTATTCAAGTGAAATTGCTGTTCAAATTGATAAAGCTGTAAGAAAGATTATTGATGAAGCTTATGAAAGAGCTAGAAGAGTTATTATTGAAAATCGTGATAAACTTCAATTGGTTGCTCAAACCTTATTAATTCAAGAAACTTTGACTAATGAAGAAATTGTATCACTATATAAAACAGGATATTTGCCTAATCAACAACCAAAAGAAGAAATTGTTGAAAAAGAGATTAGCGATAGTAATTTAGATATCGAAAATAATCAAAAGAATAATTAGTTTTGAAGAACTATACTTGTACGAGTATAGTTCTTATTGTTTTTAAAGATATTTTTTGTTAGAATGATGTATGTTTAGAGAGTTGGTGTTATTATTATGGGAAATTTAATTAGAGGATTAATAAAAAATCATAGAGTGAGATTCTTGGCATGTAATACTAAAGATATTGTTCAAGAAATATGTAATTTAAGACAAACAACTCCTGTTGTTAGTGCTGCACTTGGCAGACTTGTTAGTGTTGGAGCAATGATGGGTAAAATGGAAAAAGATGATAATGCTGTTGTTTCACTTAGGATACAAGGTGAAGGTCCAATTAGAATGTTAATTGTGGATGCTACAGGCTCAGGAAAAATAAGAGGATATGTTGCTAATCCTTATGTTGATATCCCACTTAAAGATAATGGCCATTTAGATGTTGGTAAAGCAATTGGAAAAGGTATTTTAAGTGTTACTAAAAGTCTAGGACTAAAACAAGATTTTGAAGGTCAAGTAGAACTTCAAACTGGAGAGATAGGAGATGATTTTAGTTATTATTTCCTAACTTCAGAACAAACACCTTCTGTTGTTGCTGTAGGAGTTTTAGTTGATGTTGATTATTCCATAAAATATGCAGGTGGTATGATTGTTCAAATGCTTCCTGATGCTAGTGAAGAGGATTTTGTTTTTGTTGAAAACTGTATAAAAAATCTTAATTCATTTACAAAACTATTAGAAGATTATAATGAAAATTTACATGAAATTATGTGTAATATTTTCGGTGAAACAGAATATGAGGAAAGTCATGATTTAGTGTATGAGTGTAGTTGTAGTGTTGAAAAGTTCGTTGACTTGATTGCCACATTACCGATAGATAATATCAAGGAAATGATTGATGAGGATCATGGTGCTGAGGTTCGCTGTAATTTTTGTGGAAAAACACATAATTTAACTCAAGATGATTTAACTATAAGTTTAAAAAAAGCTATAGAAAATAAAAATAGAAAGAAAGATTAACATAAAAACAACCCATCATTCATATAACATAATGAAGGTGGGTTTTTTATTATGGGAAATTACCAAGAAATTGTAACTAAGGCTGTAATTGGAAAAGGAAAAAAACAAACGAGTGTTACTCATGATATTATAACAGAATATGAGCCGAGTAAAGTACTTGGATGTTGGATTATTAATCATAAGTATAATTGTTTTGTAGATAATGAAATAGTATATATAGAAGGACAATATGATGCTCATATTTGGTATGCTTGTAATGAAGATGAAGATACAAATTTAGTTAAAACAACACTTAAATATAAAGAAGATATTCCTTTTAAAATGAAAAAAGGAGAAGTATTATCTCCTAAAATTGAATTAAAAGGATATTGCCCTAAATATCCAACTTGTTCTTCGCTTCTTATTAATGAAGATAAAAAAATTAGTTTCATTGTTGATAAAGATTTTATTGTTGATGCAATCGGTGAAGCTGTAATTAAAGTACAAGTTAGCCAAGTATTAGTGGATGAATGGGCTATTGATGAAGAAATAGATAAAAATGTAAATCCTGATTATATTAAAGATAAAGAATAAATATTACATTAACCGATTTAGAGCAAAAGAGAAAATTAAAATAACAATTCTAATGAGAATATATAGAACTACTAATAAATTTAAGATTAAAGCAGTTTGAGCTAGATTGTTAGTTTTAAGTGTATCTTTGTAAGCTTTTTGATGAATTATAAATCCCATACCAGCAAATACAACCATCGGAATAATAAAAATTAATGATTTTTCAGCAAAAAAGGATATTGAAACAGCAATAAGCCCACAAACAATTGATAGGATTGTCATCCAAAATTTCCTTTTACTTAGATTGCTTACAGGTTCAAAAGTTATATTTAATTTTTGCTTTTGTTTATTATTTTGCATAATTATTTCTCCTCGATTATTGGTAAAGTTATCGTAAATGTTGTTCCTTTATTTAAGTTACTATCGACAGCTATTTTACCATTACATAATTTTAAAATCTCATTAACAATGGCAAGACCTAAACCATTTCCTTTAGTAGAATGAGAAGTATCTGCTTGATAAAATTTATCAAAGATATGGGCAATCTCGGCATTTGATATGCCTATGCCATCATCACATATTTTAATAATATAATTATTATCTTCTTTTTTACTTAAAATTTCAATATGACCATTTGGATTTGTGAATTTAATAGCATTGCTAATTAAATTAATCCAAATTTGTTTAATCAATTCTTCATTTCCATGATACTTCATCGTAATAATATCAACATTTATATCAATATTTTTATCTTCCCATTGTTTAACGAATAATAAAACACTCTGTCTAATTTGTTCATCAAGAAAGAAGTTTGTTGTTTTAGGTAATTCATTGGTTTCTGTTTGTAATTTTGATAATAATAATACATTTGTAGCTAAATCAGATAATCGATTTGCTTCATTGATTATAATATTGATATATTCTTCTTTTTCTTCTTCGGTTGTTGAAGGATCTTTTAATAATTTAGCAAATCCCAGCATTGAAACTAATGGGGTTTTAAATTCATGTGAGAAATTTGCAATAAAATCAGATCTTAATGTTTCGATGCTATTTAATTCCTTAACCATTTTATTAAAATTATGAATTATATCATTTATTTTGGGACTATTATAATAATGTTCATCTAGTTGGATTTCAAAATTCCCTTTAGCTACTTCATTTAATGCTTTAATAATTTTTTTAGTTATCGAAGAAAAATTATTTGAAAAAACGGGTGTCACCATTAAACCAATGACAATACTAGCACTAAGTAATATTGTTGCTGTTATTAGAGGATTAAATCTATGGGGATTAACAACATTAAGGTGTAAAATAATTGCGTAAATAACCATAAGTAGGATATTTGAAAAAAACATAATTGTAAAAATAATTGCAATTAGTTTTAATTTAATTGAGTATTCTTTGTTTTTTTTCATATTTTTTTTACCGCCTTATATCCTAGTCCCCTAATTGTTTGTATTTCAAATTCAGGATAATTATTAAATTGGCTACGAAGTCTATTTATGTGTACAGTGATTGTTTTATCATCAGATTCGCTATCCATTCCCCATATTTCATTCATTAATTGATATCTTGTAAAGATAACATTAGGATAGGATAATAGTTTGTATAATAAATAAAATTCTTTTTTAGGAAGTTCAACGATTTTCTCTTCTCTTGTTACAGTTAATGAATCGTAATCAAGTGTAACTTTTCCGATAATAAGTTTGTGTTCGTTTACAATTTTTGAACGTCTAAGTAAAGCATTAATTCTAAGTAGCAATTCTTCTTCATCAAAAGGTTTTACTAGGTAGTCATCTATTCCTACTAAAAATCCTTCTTTTTTATCTTCGATATTTCCTTTGGCAGTAACCATTAGTAAAGGAAGATTATATTTATTATCACGCAAAAACTTTGTAAGTTCATAGCCGTTCATTTCAGGCATCATTACATCTATAATTGCTAAATCAATGTGATAATCTCCAAGTAATTTTAATGCTACATTACCATTTTCAGCAAGTATAGGAGAATATCCGTTATTTTGCAATAATTTACCAATAAGTTTTCGAGTGTGTAAGTCATCTTCTACTATTAGTATATTAAGCATTTAAATCACATCCTTAATTAAATTATAATATAATTTAAGAAATTTGTATATAAAGCAATTTTTATTAAAACTAGAAAGTTGATTTCTTATTTTAATATTTCGATTTATAATATAAATTGTTATATTATTTGGTAGAGATAAAATTGGATTTATGATATTATAATAAATATATATTTTAGAAAAGTAGGGATAGAAAAATGAATGAGATTAAATTCAAGGAATTAATAGCACAAAAGGGATTGATATTAACTGATAAACAATTGAATCAATTTAGACAATATTTGCTTCTTTTACAAGAATGGAATGAAAAAATGAATTTAACTTCAATAATTGAAGAAGAAGCAGTATATGAAAAACATTTTTATGATTGTTTGTTAAGTATTGATCAAATTGATTTTAATAATAAAACTTTATTAGATATTGGTGCTGGGGCAGGTTTTCCTTCTATTCCTTTAAAAATCGCTTTTCCTACTTTAAAACTAACTGTCTTAGATTCTTTACAAAAGAGAATGATTTTCATTGAAGAAGTAGTAAAAAAATTAGATTTAAAGGATGTAAATATTGTTGTTTCTAGAGCTGAAGATTATGCGTTAAGTAATAGAGAAACTTTTGATATAGTTACTTCAAGAGCAGTAGCAAGATTAAATATTTTAGCAGAGTTATCGTTACCATTAGTAAAACTTGGAGGAATATTTCTAGCCTATAAAGGGCAAAGTGCAATGGAAGAATATCAAGAATGTCAAAAAGGCATAGCATTACTTGGAGGAAAATTAAAAAAAATTCAAACAGAATCTTTGCCTAGTGAAAATGCAATAAGATATAATTTATTTATTACTAAGGAAAAAGAGACACCATTATTATATCCTAGATCTTATAGTAAGATAAAAAAGAGTCCGATTAAGTAGAGAGAGTGTGAAGTATTATGGGAAAAATTTTTGCAATAACTAATCAAAAAGGTGGAGTTGGAAAAACAACCACAGCCATTAATTTAAGTGCTGCATTAGCAAGCAAAGGAAAAAAAATATTATTAATTGATTTAGATCCTCAATGTAATGCTACACGAGGAATTGGTCAAGATCCGTATATTTTAGAAGAAAATATTTATACAGCTATGATGGAAAATCATGATATTACATTAGCTATTGGAGGAACAACATTCAAAAATTTGAATATTATTGCGGGTTCTTTGAATTTAGCTGGAGCAGACATTGAACTACTAAATGAAGAACATAAGCATACAAAATTAAAAATAGCATTACAGCCAATAATCAATAAATATGATTTTATAATTTTGGATTGTCCACCTTCACTCGGATTACTTACCATGAATGCTTTGGTAGCTTCTGATGGTTTAATTATTCCAATGCAATGCGAATTCTTTTCAATGGAAGGTATTTCTCAACTTTTGAATACTATTTTAAAAGTAAGACAAAATTTTAATCCAAGTTTATACATTGAAGGGATTTTGTTAACAATGTGTGATTTCAGGACAAAATTTGCAGTATCCATTCAACAAGAAGTAAGAGGTATTTTTAAGGATAATGTATATAAAACTGGAATTCCTAGAAATATAAAAGTTGTAGAAGCTGCAAGTAAAGGAAAGTCAATTATAGAATATGATATAAAAGCGACAGGGGCACAAAGCTATTTAGCACTTGCAAAGGAAGTGTTACAACATGAAAATAAACGAAAAAACCAAGGGTAAAGGGTTATCTTTAATACTTGGAGATAATTTAGATTTTAAAGCTGAAGAACTGCAACATAATAGTGAAAATACAATTTTGGTAAAGTTATCAGATTTAGTTTTAAATCCATTTATTGAATTTGAACAAGATTCAAAAGCAATTGCTAAACTCGCAGAAGCTATTAAAGAAAATGGTCAATTAACTCCAATTTTAGTAAGAAAAAAAGATAATTATTATGAAGTTGTAACTGGAGAAAAGAGATATTATGCTTGTAAAATTATAGGACTTGATAAAATAAAAGTAGTAGTTTGTGATTTTGATGATCAAGAAGTTCAAGAGTTATATATGTATGATTTATTAAACAAAGATCGTCTTAATTTAGTTACAGAAGCTAAGCTTTATAAAAGCATTATTGAAAATAAAGGGATAAGTCAAAGCGAACTTGCAAAAAGATTAGATCGTTCACGTTCATCGATATCAAATTCATTACGCTTATTAACCTTAGATAATGAAGTTTTAAAATTGATTGTAAAGTATAAATTAACGCTTGGTCAAGTAAAGCCACTGATTGGACTTGATACAGATTATATTATTGAAATTATTGAAAACATTAATAAACAAGGATTATCAAGTAGAGATATTGAAGATATTGCTAAGGCAGAAAAGAGTAAACATAAATCACTTTGTATTATTAACGATACCGAGAGAAAAATAAATGACAAGTTTAATTGTAAAACCAAAATCCGAGGTAAAAAGATTGAATTTACCTTTAAAAATAGTAACGAACTTCAAAAATTTGTTAACTCTCTCAATAAATTATAGAGAAATAATAGTAATATAAAGCTAAAGTTTTTTTAGAATAATAACTTAATTCTAAAAGATTATAGATATACATAAAATATAGAGAAAGAGGGGATATATATGCACCTTTTATCTCTATTTTTTTTATTAACTTCCTTTTTTGTTCCAACAAGTGTTACAAATAAAAACATTAATGAATATTATGCCAAAAGTTACATAGTCATGGATTTTTATAGTGGAAAAATACTTGAAGAAAAAAATAAGGATTTAATAAGAAGTGTAGCCAGTATTTCTAAATTAATGACAGCGTATGTAACACTAAATTATGCTTCTGATTTAAATCAAAAAGTTTTAATTGGAAAAGAAATAGAAAATGCATATGGAAGCGCAGTATATCTTAATGAAGGAGAAGAACTTTCGTTATTAGAATTATTGTATGCTTTATTGTTAAGAAGCGGAAATGATGCCGCATTTAGTATTGCAAGTTATATTGGAGATGGCGATATTTCTTTATTTGTGGCAATGATGAATAATGAAGCAAAGAAAATTGGCATGAAGAATTCATTGTTTAGAAATCCCTGTGGTCTTGATGAAAAGGACGGAGGAAATTTATCATCTGCTTATGAAATGGCTTTACTAATGCGTGAATGTATGAAAAATGAGATATTTGCTAGCATTGTTAATTCTTCAAGTTATCGTAGTACAAATCATGGAGAATGGAAAAATAAAAATAAATTATTATCGCTTTATGAATATACTACTGGTGGTAAAACAGGATACACTAGACTTGCAAAAAGAACTTTAGTAACAAGTGCTAAAAAAGTTCATACCCATTTGATTATAGTAACCCTAGATTGCGGCAATGATTTTTTATTTCATAAAACGTTTTATGAAAAGTATTTTAATTTATATGAAAATAGGTTATTAATAAAGCAGGGAAATTTTATTATTGATAAATATCATATTTATGTAAAGCAAGACTTAAATTATATATTAAAAAAAGATGAATGGCAGAGTACTCTTTTGATTTATAAAATTAATCATGATAAAACAGAATTAGATATTTATTTGCTTATTGATAACGAAGAATATTATTTAGAAACATGTGAAATTAAAGAAATTGAGCAAGGAAATATAAAAATATCTTTTTGGAAAAAAATAATTAATTTTTTTAGGAGGCTATTTAGATGAATAAATTATGGGGCGTAATAATACTTATTAGTGCAGGGTATGGATTAATAACTGGGCGAGGTGTAGAAATGGCTAATGAAATATTAAAAATACCGGAGACTACAATTAATTTAGGAATAACAATTATTGGAAGTGCGATATTTTGGAGTGGAATTATGAAAATTATGGAGAACGCTGGAATAATTGATTCATTAAGTAATTTTTTGGCTCCCATTATGAAAAAAATAATGCCTAAATTAAAAGATCAAAAAGCATTAAACTACATTTCAACTAATATAGCAGCAAATATGTTCGGATTAGGATTTGCAGCTACGCCATCTGGATTAAAAGGAATAAAAAGATTGAAAGAAATTTCACCATTACCTGATGGGGTAGCTAGTGATGATATGATAACTTTTCTGGTTTTAAATACTGCTGGAGTTACTCTTATTCCTACAAGTGTCCTGGCTTTAAGGCAAGCATTGGGTTCAAAACACCCAGGAGATTTTATGCTTATTGGTTTAATTGGAACTGTTGTGTCGTGTGTTGTTGGTTTAACTGCAGATAGATTATTTAGGAGACCATATCATGAATGTTGATTATTGGATGCTAATAGTTCCGTTACTAATTATTTGGGCGGTAGCATATAGTTTAAAAAAGAAAAGTCATCCATATGATTCTTTTATTGAAGGTATTTATGAAGGTGTCCCTTTGATAAAAGAAATATTTCCTTCGTTAATAGCAATGGTTATTGCAACCACTTTGCTTAGAAGTTCTGGATTAACTAATGATTTAGCAAGTCTATTGAGAAAATTAATTCCTTATGGTGATTTTTTAGCAGAATTAACTCCAATGGCAATCTTTAGACCTTTATCAGGAAGTGCTTCAATGTCAGTTTTAAACGATATATGTACAACTCATGGACCTGATAGTTTACTTTGTCAAACAGTAAGTAGTATTCAAGGAAGTACCGATACAACCTTTTATGTTATCGCCTTATATTTTGGTTCGATTGGTGTTAAAAAATGGCGTCATACATTAAAAGCAGGCTTAACTGCTGATGCTGTTGGGATTATTGTAGCAGTAGTTCTTTCGATTGTTATTTTTGGATAATTGAGTTAAAACGCATAGAAATATACTTGATTTTAATGTTTCTCTAGGGTTTAGATAAACTTTTTAGTTGAGTATAAATATGCGTTTTATTATACATTGGTTACATTTAGATTTAAAATATGATATATTTATAGTGGAGTGATAAAATATGGAAAGATTACAAAAAATTATGGCCCAATGTGGTGTTGCATCTAGAAGAAAATCTGAAGAATTAATATTAAATGGAAAAGTAAAAGTTAATGGAAAGGTATGTACTACTTTAGGAACATGTGTTTCAAGTGAGGATACTATTGAAGTAAATGGAAAAGTAATTGGCAAAGAAAAGAAAGTTTATATTTTGTTAAATAAACCTAGAAATTGTGTTACTACTGTTAGCGATGATCGAGGAAGACCAACAGTTATTGACAAATTAGATGGCAATATTAAAGTAAGAATATATCCAGTAGGTAGATTGGATTTTGATACAACGGGAGCTTTGATTTTAACTAATGATGGGGATTTAGCAAATAAGTTAATGCATCCTTCTAAAGAAATCGAAAAAGTATATATTGCTAAAGTTAAAGGATTGGTAACTGATGATAAATTAGAATTATTAAGAAATGGAATAGAATTAAGCGATGGTATGACTTCTCCAGCAGAAGTGGAAATTTTAAACTACAATGAAGAAAAGCGTACTACTATTGTAAAATTAACAATACATGAAGGTCGAAATAGACAAGTTAAACGAATGTTTGAAGCTATTAACTATGATGTTATAAAATTAAATAGAGAATCAATTGCAGGTATTTCTACTAAAGGTTTGTATGAAGGCAAATATCGTAAATTAACATTAGAGGAAGTTAAATATTTGAAATCGCTATAGTATAAGGAGATGAACCTTATGGCAACAATAAGCATTATTCCTAAAGTGAAAGAATATATAGATTATAGTGATAAGATAAATTTTGATAGATTAAAGTGTAATATAAAGTTATCGGCATATCAAAAAACTTTATTAAATAAGCATCTTTCAAGTACTTCTTTAAATGAATTAATATTTATAAAAAAAGCGAATATTACTAAAGAAGGATATGAAATTAAGGTTAATAGGGATAATATTGATTGTTATTACTCATCGCATAAAGGAATACATAATGCTATATTAACTTTGAAACAATTATTAGATAAAAAAGATAATTTAACTTGTTGTTTGATTAAAGATGAACCAAATTTTGAACTGAGATCAGTGATGATTGATATTTCTAGAAATAAAGTTCCTAATATTTCCACTTTAAAAAAAATAATTGATGAATTAGCTTTAGTGAAAATTAATGATTTACAATTATATATTGAAGGAAGATCTTTTTATTTTGCAAGTCTTGCAAAATACTATGTAAACAAAGAAGATTTTTTAACAGGAGAAGATGTATTGGAATTAACAAGATATGCAAGTGCTAGAGAAATAGAATTAACTCCTAATTTTAATTGCTATGGTCATATGGCGTATTGGTTAAACCAAGATGAGTTAAAGCATTTGGCCTTAAATAGGGAGGGATTCACTTTCCCTAATTCCCATTCATTTAACTATCCTCAAACAATAAATTCTCAATTAAAAGAAAGTAAAGATTTTTTGTTTGGTATGATTGATGATTTATTAAAATATTATCCTAATGGCGATAGGTGTACAATCGGAGGAGATGAGCCATTTGAATTATTGTTTCCGACAAGACACCCCAATGCGAAAAAGTTATATGAAAATCAAATCAAAGATGTTATTAATTATGTAAAAAAATATAATAAAAAACCATACATGTGGTCGGATGTTGCAAGAACATATCCTGAAATGTTAACTGAATTAGAGGATGTTATTTTATTAGATTGGTGTTATGAGGCATCTTGGGTTAATGATGAAAGAATGAAGTTTTTTGAAAAATATCAAGTCCCATTTATTATTTGTCCAGGAACGAGTGGATGGTTTTCTTTTGCTGGAAGAATGGAAAATATGTTAATAAATTATCAAGAAACAGCATTATATGGTAAAAAATATCACGCCAAAGGATATATGATAACTGATTGGAATGATGGAGGTGCCTTTACTCAGTTTGTAACAAATATAGCTACATATATTTATGGTGCTTGTTTTGCTTGGAATGATGAAAATCTTAATTATAATGACATTAATAGGTATTTAGATGAATATATTTATTTTAATAATATCGCAGAAAGTGTAATTGAACTTGGTAAATATAATTTACAACAAGATAATGTAATACCAGGTATGCCTAAACTTTTTACAATGTTTTTTTCACATCAAATAGATGGTTTAAACTTTGATATTGGTTCATATTCTGATTGTGCTGCTCTAAATAATTCAAAAGATATTCTTAATTATAACGAATGCACTAAAACAATAAAGTTTTTAGATAAATGGCTTCAAAATTTTCATTATCAAAAAGAAAATGATTATATTAAAGAGTTAATATTTGAATATCGATTAATCAAGCATTCAGTTAATTTGAATCTTGTTTATTTGAAATTAAGAGATTTTAGAGCATTTAAGGAAGATATTGAATACTTGTTAGAAGATATAAATTCTTTAATTCATGATTATCCTAAAATTTGGAGTAAAAGAAATAAAAGAAGTGATTTTAAATTTTCTATTTTTAGATTAAAATTATTAAAAATAAAATATAAAAATTATATTAATTTATTTAATCAAATTGAAAAAATATAAAAATATGCACTATATATTGCTGCTTTTTATAAAAAAATATAAGTTCTCTTATTAAGAGATTATGTTCTAGCAACAATTTATTGATGATGATTTATAATATGATTGGAGGAAGAGTAATGGATAAATATAAATTTGGTGAATTTATCTACAATCAAAGAAAAAAACTTGGGTTGACCCAAGATGAGTTAGGAAGAAAATTAAATGTTACAAATAAAGCTGTTTCAAAATGGGAAACAGGAGAAACATTACCTGATATCCAATTACTTGAAAAACTGGCCAGTACGCTTAACGTAACAATTGATGAATTATTAACTCAAAAGAAGCCGAAAGTAGAAACAACAATAAAAAAGCCTAAAATTTATCTTTATATTATTCATGCCTTAATTAGCTTGGCTTTATTAATAGTAATAGTTTTACTTTTTATTAAGCCAATTGGAGAAGAAAAAATAGAATTTGTTTCTCAAGCTAATGCTGAAAATTACTTTTCAATAACTCCTTGCGAAAAATCTTATTTAAATGATTTAACTTTAACAATTTATGGGTCGATAACTGAAAAAAAAGAAATTATCGAACCTGAATTAGTGTTGGCATTTTCTATTCAATATTATTATTTTAATGATAATAATGAATTAAGTGAAATACTATATGTTGGTAGAAAAGTTACATATACAGGTGAAACAAGAGATTTTAGCATAATTGTAGAGCCAAAAGATCCAATCAGTAATTATAAGTCGTTTTATGGTTTTAATGTTAATTATGAAATAGTTGATGCGAAAGGACGTGTTGAAAAATCATTATGAAAAAAATAAATTATGGATTATTGACAATAGTGATTTTATTACTTTCTTCATGTGCTGCATCTTCTGTAAATAATGGAGCCCATCCAAGTATTGATGGAACAACTTTCAATTATTTTACAAGTTTTACGTACAATAATAATGAGTATCAAATCGCTTTCCCTATTAATAATGAATCAGCATTTTATTTGTATGAAAAAACTCCATATAAAACCACAATGAAAACTTGGGTGATAAACTATTATTATACTAGTACATATTATTGCGATGAATATTTTTATGAAGACAAAGAAATACTAGTAAGTTTATATGAAACATTATTAGAAAAAGAGTTAGAAATTGAAGAATTAATTGAAATGGAGATAGATTTATATCATCCTAATAATGAAAGTGTAGAAGAAATTATTATAAATAATATTTTTGATAGTGAAATAGAATGTGTTATTGTAGATAAATATCTACCAATTAGATTAAAGAATAATTATAGGAATAATTCATATACTATTTCTATTCCAATTAAAAGATTTTATTTAACTAAAAGTAACAATTTGATTGAAAGTCCGATAAATGACGATATTATTACTTGGGAGGATTTTTTGGCAATTCCAAATATGAATGAAAATATATATTAGGAGGTCTAAAAAATGACTAAAAGGACAACAATATTATTAATTTTAGCAGGATTAATGACATCATGTGGCGTAAATAGTGGTTATTATGGTGGTTATAATAATGCTGGTGGAGTAATTGAAAGAACATATAATGAGGAATATGTCGATATTAATGAACGAGGATTTATAGACCCGACACTTAATCCTTTATCAAATTTTTCACTTGATTCATCATCTTATGCTTATTCAAATATTCGCCGATTAATTAGAAATAACGAATATATTAGTAAAGATGCTGTGGTAATAGAACAAATGCTTAATTATTTTGAATATTCATATAAGAATGATACTGATGAGGCATTAGCAATCACAATTGAATTAGCAAATTGTCCATGGAATGATGAGCATTATTTAGCTGCGATAAGTGTTAATGCTAAAGATATAGAATTAAATGAAACAAAGAATAATTTAGTTTTTCTAATTGATACTTCTGGTTCTATGGGGGATTCAAATAAATTAGGATTATTTCAAGAATCATTTAAATTGTTAGCAAATTCTCTTGATGAAGATGATACAATTTCAATTGTTACTTATGCAAGTGGAGTAAAAGTAATAGCTGATGGCATTAAAGGAAACGAAAAAATTTCGTTAGTTAATGCGATTGATGAATTAGTAGCATATGGGGGAACTAATGGTAGCGGAGGAATTGAAAAAGCGTATAAAATTGCTCAAAAACATTTTATTGCTAATGGCAATAATCGAATTATATTAGCGACAGATGGAGACTTTAATATTGGTATTTCTAATCAAAATGAACTTAATGATTTCATTTCTAATAAAAGAGAAAGTGGCGTTTATTTATCGGTATTAGGATACGGATTTGGAAATGCAAAACATAATACGATGGAAACATTAGCGAAAAATGGAAATGGCAACGCTTATTACATTGATTCACTTTTAGAGGCTAAGAAAGTATTTATAAATGAAATAGGTTCTACTTTAAATACAATAGCAAAAGATAGTAAGATTCAAGTGGAATTTAATCCTAATATTGTTAATAAATATCGGTTATTAGGATACGAAAATAGTATGCTAAGTGATGAACAATTTGAAGATGAAAATACTGATGCTGGAGAAATCGGAGCTGGTCATACGACAATTGCTATGTATGAAATTGAATTAAAAGAAGATTATTCAGTAACAGAATATATCCTTAAGACTAAATTAAGATATAAAGAACCAAGCAATGATGAACAAAAAGAAATTGTTGATGAAATAACGCAAATTAAGGAAATACCAAGTATGGATTTTATGTTTGCTGCTTGCGTTGTTGAATTTGGATTGATTTTAAGAGAGTCTAATTATAAAGGAAATTCAAGTTATAATCATTTAATGCTTCAATTAAATAGTTTAAATTTAGAAAATGATCCTTATAAAAATGAATTTAAACTTTTGGTAGAAACAGCAAAAAGAAATAGTGAATTAAATAAGGATTAGACTAATTTATCTAAAAATATTGGATTTTGACTAATGAAAAAAATATTATGTAGTATAATTTTTTATATCACATATTTTTAAGGGGAGTTTAAGCATGGAAAACAATTTTTCAATTGAGGAAATAAAGAATAGTGTTGAATATCAATGGAGAAAAGGTAACATTAATCAATATTTAATAATTTGGTTAATAGTGTCTATAGTTACTTTAATAGTTCCACTTATAGAAATTACAATTAATTTAGAATTTGTTTGGATGGGTTTTTTAATGTGGCTTATTTGGAGCTTTTTTATGGGATTATTATTTGGAAGTTTGGCATTTTTTGAATATCGAAAAAATCAATATTTATTAAAAAACTATAAAAATTTTAGTATTTATGAAGTTTTATTAGATAATTTTGCTACATCAATTGGATATAAAAGCTGTGTTTATTATAAGGTTAAAATTGATGTTTTTGGTTGTATGAAAATCGTTGATACAAATCCTTATTTTTCTGATTCTATATTTTCTAAATTTTCTCCAGAAGACTATAATAATAAAAAAGTAATTGGCTTATATGATGAATATAAGAATAAATTTTATATAATTAAGTTAAAGAACGGATAGTAGAAATTAATGATTTTTCCTTGCAAAAAAATTATTTTTTGGTAAAATATTAGTTGCATAACGAGTAGCTTAAAAGGGCGTAAATCCAGTTTGGGGATTACGCCCTTTTTATTATGTAGGAGGGGTAAAATGAAAGAAAAAGAACAAAATAAAATGGCGATTATTCCGATAAATAAATTATTTTGGAAAATGGGATTACCTATGATTATATCAATGGTACTTCAAG
>CAZYEI010000004.1:0-54210 GCA_964646425.1 uncultured Eubacteriales bacterium
TGCTGATGGTGGAATGCGTGATGCATTAAGTATTTTAGATCAAGCTATAGCCTATGCTGGAAAAAATATTACCAGTCAACATATAAGAGATATTTATGGCATAGCTTCTAGTGGAGAACTTATTGATTTCATCCAAAAATGCAACCAAAATGATGTAGCAAATGTTCTAAAAACAATCGAAGATTTTGAAAATCGAGGATTAGATTTCACTCGTTTAACTAGTACTATCATTGATGTCTTAAAAGAAGTAATTATTTACAAAAACACAAAAGATGAAAATTTATTAAAAAGCGTCAGCGTAAATAATGCAATTGCTATTGGTGAAAAATTAAGTATTAAAACTTTATTTGAAGATATTGATATTTATATCGAAGCATTAGGAAATTATCGTAAAGTAACTTCTCAAAGCGAATTTTTTACTCTTGCTAGTTTAAAAATTTGTGAAATAAATAAAAATAAAGAAATTAAAGAAGTTGAAACATTCATTTCCGACAATAAAGCAAAAAATATCAATGTGGTTTCACGTGAAAACGCAAATAAAATTGAGGGATTAGAACCTATTTCATCAATCCAAAATAATGAAGTACAAATTGAACATCCAAACATTCTTTCTGACGAAGAAACATCAATATCTAATACTAATTCAATTTCTGTTAACATAAAATCTAGTAAAACTAAAAATATTCCATTTACCGAAAAAGATATTTTAAATATTATGGTTCAAGCAACAAAAATCGATAAAACAAATATTATCGAAAAGTGGGGAATATTACGTCAATATCTAACTATGCCAACATTTGCTCGTGCTACAAATTTATTAATTGATGCACAACCTGCTGCTGTATGTAAAAATGGTATAATTTTTACATATAAATATGAATCCCAAGCTAATGAAGTTAATTTAGCTTATAATCAAAAACAAATTCAAATATTGTTAAAAGAAATTTATATGAAAGATTATGTTGTATTCGGTTTAAGTGATGATAATTTTAGAAAAATAAAACAACATTATATTTCACTAATGCAATCTCAATCACTACCTGAACCTTTTCCAATTGATGTAGCAAGTTATGATGTAATTGAAGAAAGCGAAATTGAACCAATAGAAGAAGTTCATAGTTTAACTAATGATATCTTTGGCTCATTATTAGAAGGAGAAGATGAATAATGAAATCCACTAAAATAGCATCAATTTCCGTTAATGAAAACGAAAGTTTTTTAAATAATACTTACGATTACATTAGTGAAAAAGGAATTAAAATTACTCTAAATGGTAAATCTGATATTTTATCTTTATATATTCCTGAAGAATTAAAGACTTCCCCTAAGCTTGAAGAATCCTTGATTCAAGCAGTTAATCACGCTAATGTAATTGTTAGAGAAATGATTCAAAATTCGTTAATCAAAGAATTAATAAAACAAGATCCACAACTATTAAAAGAATTAAAAATCAAAGATATACAAGTAGGAGAAGAAAAGAAATCATGAAGTATCCTGAATCTTTCATCAAATTAGTAGATTACTTAAAAAAATTACCTGGAGTTGGTAGTAAATCTGCAGAAAGAATGGCCTATCAAATTATTGATATGGATGCTGAGTTTTTAAAGAATTTTGCAGAAAGTTTAACAAACGCTAAACAAAATTTAGGTAAATGTAGTATTTGTGGTTGTATGTGTGAAGATAATCTTTGTGAGATTTGTAAAGACGATACTCGTGATCATTCACTTATTTGTGTGGTTCAAACTTCAAAAGATGTCTATGCTTTAGAAAAAGCAAAAGATTATCGTGGAGTCTATCATGTTTTAAATGGCGTAATTTCTGCAGTAAATGGTATTTCCCCTACTGACATTAACTTATACTCATTAATTGATCGTGTTAATAATGACAGTATTAAAGAAGTAATTTTAGCAACTAACCCAAATATTGAAGGAGAAAGTACTGCACAATTTATTGCTAAACTTCTTTCTGAAAATAAAACAGTCCAAGTTACTAGATTAGCTTATGGTTTACCAGTAGGAGGTAATCTTGACTATGCCGATGAATTTACTTTATTAAAAGCTATGCAAGGTCGTAGAAAAATATAATTATCTACTTAAGGAAGCACTAATACTTCCTTTTTTTATTCTAATAATTTAACTTTGTAAATATAATTTATTAGGTGATTTTTGTGAGAAAAATAGAAAATTTTTTCATTCGTGGAATTAGTAGTATAATTTTTCTTTTTGCTACTAATATTGTATTATTCTTTTTTGATAAAGAAATTCCTATCAATTTAATTAATATTTTATTTTCCTTTTGTTTTCCTTATTTATCAGTAATTATCTTATTAATAATTTTTTTATTAAATCTTTAACTCTCTCATATAATGAGAGTTTTTTTATTTTTTACCTATAAATTAAGTTGTTTTTATAGTATAATATACTCATGATTAGGAGTGATTAGTAATGTCTACTTTTATTACTTTAGAGGGACCTGATGGTAGTGGTAAAACTACCATTGCACAAATGATTGTTAAAGACTTAGAAAACCGTGGTTATCAAGTTGTCTTTACTCGTGAGCCTGGGGGTATTTCGATTTCCGAACAAATTAGAGATATTATTTTAAATAAAGAAAATACAGAAATGGATGGCAGAACAGAAGCATTATTATATGCAGCTAGTAGACGTCAACATATAGTACAAAAAATTATTCCAGCTTTAAATGAAAATAAAATTGTTATTTGTGACCGTTTTGTTGATAGTTCACTTGCATATCAAGGTGTTGGAAGAAATATTGGTATTGATGAAGTTATGAATATTAATCAGTTTGCTATTGATAATGTTATGCCTAAATTAACTATCTATTTTGATATCTCACCTGAGTTAGGAATTAAAAGAATTAATGCAAACAAAAATAGAGAAGTCAATCGTTTAGATCTAGAAAAATTAACTTTTCATAGTAAAGTTAGAAATGGTTATTTAGAAGTTGCAAAGCGTTTCCCTAATCGTATAAAAAAAATTGATGCAAGTTTATCTATTAATGAAGTGTATGCTGAAGCGATAAAGCTTATCAACGAAGCATTAAAAAATAATTAAATGAGTTACTTAGAAAAACTTAAAAAAAATCAAAACATTGCATATCAGACATTACAAAATGCCTTTTCTACCAAACATATGAATCACGCTTATTTATTACAAGGAGGACCTAGTGTCAATTTATTAGATATTGCTCATTTTATTGCTAAATCATTTATATGTCAGACACCAATTGACAACTTAGCTTGTGAAACTTGTCCAAATTGTATTAGAATAGCAGATCATGCCTATCCCGATTTTATCGTTGTAGATGGTGATAAATCATCAATAAAAAAACAAGACATTGAGAATATTCAAGAAGAATTTAATAAAACTTCATTTGAAGAAAACGGCAAAAAAATATATATACTTAATGCATTTGAAAATGCTACTATAGGAGCTAGTAACTCACTTTTAAAATTTTTAGAAGAACCCGTAGATGATGTTATTGCCATCATTACTACTCATAATATTTCTAAAATTTTGCCTACAATTATCTCTCGTTGCCAAGTTATTAGATTAAAAGAGATAAGTAAACACGAATTATATGAATCTTTATTAGAAAAATATGATCAAGAAACAAGTTTTATTTTAGCTAATCTATTTCCTAATATTGAAGAAATTGATGAATATTTAAAAGAAGATAGTAATAATTTACATGCTATTATTGATTTTGTTTTTGAGACATTAGAGTGTCTTGTTTATAAAAAAGACGTTCATTTTTATTTAATGACAGATGTTTATAAAAATATCACAACAAAAAAACAAGCTAAAATATTTTTAGATATTTGTTGTATATTTTTAAAAGATGTTTTAAGTTGTACAGGAAATACTCCTTTACATTTTCAAGATAAAAGTTCTCTTTCGTCATTACTTAAACAAAGTAAATTTAATCTTAATGATATGATAAAAGAAATTATGATTACTCGTGGAAATATAGATACAAACGCTAATATTACTTTATTATTTGATTCATTGTTCTATAAATTATTGAAAGGAGCGAAAAAATAATGGAAAACGAAAAATTAGAAACTCCTATTGTCGAAGAAAATAAAGATGAAGGACAACGTTATGATACCGGCTTTTTTGTTGGTGTTCAATTTTTAACTTCAAAAAAATCCTTCTTTTTTCATCATGATAATAATGATTTAAATCTTGGTGATTATGTTGTTGTAGAAACAGTTAGAGGTTTAGAACTTGGTATTATTTCTGCTAAACCTATTGATATAAAAGAATACAACTCTGATTTAGGACTTAAACCTATTCTAAGAAAAGCAACAAAAGAAGATATAAGCAAATTTCACGAACTAGAATTACTTGCAAAAGAAAATTTTAATTCTGTTAAAGAATCTATTAATCAACTTCAATTAGATATGCAACTTGTAAGTGTAGAATATACTCTTGATGGAACTAAATGTCTTGTTTCATATGTTAGTGAAAATAGAGTAGATTTTAGAGATTTATTAAAAGAACTAGCAGGAAAATTTAAATGTCGCATTGAACTAAGACAAATAGGGACTAGAGATAGATCTAAAACAATTGGTGGTATCGGTTCTTGTGGATTACCTCTTTGCTGTTCTTCTTTCTTGAAAGAATTTGATGGTATCAGCATTAATATGGCAAAGAATCAATATCTTGCTCTTAATATTCAAAAATTATCAGGACATTGTGGTAAATTAATTTGTTGTTTAAAATACGAAGATGAATATTATAGTGAATTAAGAAAGTCCCTTCCTAAAATAGGACAAAGAATTATATTTGAAAACGAAGAATATAAAATTACTAATTTTAATGTTATGAGTGGAGTAGCAAGATTAGAAAACAAAGAAAAAGTCAATCAAATAAGTATTGATAAACTTTTAGAAATATTAGCAAGCACTAAAAACAATGGAAAAGATTAAAAATTGTTTATATATAGTAGCTACTCCAATTGGTAATTTAAATGAATTATCTCCTCGTGCTTTAAATATTTTAAATAATGTATCTATCATAGCGTGTGAAGATACAAGAGAAACAATTAAACTATTATCACATTTTAATATATCAAAGCCTCTTGTTTCTTGCCATGAGCATAATGAAAATTATTCTAGCGATAAGTTAATTAGAAATATATTAGAAGGTGAAAGTGTTGCTATGGTTAGTGATGCCGGCTATCCTGGAATAAGCGATCCTGGGGGTATTATTATCAAAAAAGCAATCGAAAATGAAATAGATGTTCATGTCATCTCTGGTCCTTGTGCTATTATAAATGCTTTAATAGGTTCTGGTCTTGATTCTTCTCATTTTTATTTTCATGGTTTTTTAAATACTAAAAATAAAATTAAAAAACAAGAAATTTTAGAATTATCTCAAAGGAAAGAAACCGTAATTATATATGAATCACCTTATCGAATTAGTGAAACATTAGAACAACTATTAGAAGTTTTTGGAGATAGAAAAGCTTGTGTTGCTCGAGAATTAACTAAATTATATGAAGAATTTGATCGTGATACATTAGCTAATTTAGCAGTTAAATATAAAGATGGAACAAAAGGAGAAATCGTCCTTGTTATTGAAGGTAACAAAAACGAGGAAGTCGCTTTTGTCGATAACTTTAAAATGATAAAAGAAGTCGAAACACTTATTGCTTCGGGTTTTTCCACTAAAGATGCAATAAAAGAAGTATCAACAAAATATAATATAAGTAAGAACGATTTATATCGTGAATTTCATCAATAAAAGTAGGTAAAGTCATTAAGGACAAATTACCTACTTTTTCTTATTTTTTAAGTTATATAATTCTTCTTTTAATTTTCTTACTTCTTGGTCTAACTGATTAATCTTTTGATTAATTGTTTGAGTTCCACTAGAATTATTCATCATATTAAATGAATTTGTTTGTAATTGATTACTTTCTTGTGCTCCAGTAGTTAATAAAGTTTGTCCAATTTGCTCAAAAAAATTTCCAATTGCATTTTGTTGATATACATTTAATTGAGATGAAATAACAACACCAATAATTGTACCAATGATAGCAAACTCCGGACCACTAAAACTAAATACCCAATCACTTAGCGAAGCATAATCTACATTTACAAACTGTTCATAAGGATTTTTACTTTTCGTCATGCAGTTACACCTCTACAAAATAATTATATTATTTTTTTTTTAAAAACATACTTTGTAAATATTCTTCTGTCTTTAAAATAATATCTTCACTTAAATTAATTTGTTTTTGTGTATTATTTATTTTTTTAGGATATCCACTTATTTGAAAAAATCGAGGTCCGTAATTTTCATAATAACCTCCTTTTGAAAAAGGTAATAACATTGATAAGCAAGCTTTTTCAGATGAATGAAAAAATACTTTCATAAATAATGTTCCAAATTTAGAAAAAAATTTATTAAAACCGCCTTTTTTACTTGCAATTATATTTGTCGCACATATGCCGGGATGAATCAAATAATAGTGAAGATTACTTTTGTTTTTTTCTGTTTCTTTTTGCTTTGCATATGTATACGCTGCAACAGCTAGCTTCGATTTAGCGTATAAACTATTTCTATTTTTTATTTTATTACAATTCAAATAATTTAAATCTAAATTTGAAAAACGATAAATTATACTGCACACATTTATTATTTTTGAATCTTTTTGCTTTTTTAATTTATTTTCTAATAATGATACTAAATAATACATACCAAAGTAATTTATTCCCATCGTTATTTCTAATCCATCATTTGTTTGACTTTTTTTAGGAAGATAATAAACACCAGCATTATTAATCAAAGCATCAATTTTTTTATTTTCTATTCTTTTTACAAAAGCTTTAATTGATTCAAAATTAGCTAAATCTAATATTTCTATTTCTATTTTTGCATCAGGAAATTCTTCAAGTATTTTATTTTTTGCAGTTATTGCTTTATTTTCATTTCTACAAGCCATAATCACATGAGCTTTTTTGAAAATTAACGCTTTACTACAACTAAAACCTAAACCACTATTTGCACCAGTAACTATTATTGTTTTATTTTCCAAAGATTCGATATTTTTATCAAGCCATTTTCTATACTTCATAATTTTCACCACTAAAACAATTATATATCTTTATTTATTAAATTAAAATATCATATTTTTAATCTTAATTTCATATCTTTTATTGTAATAATAATATAAGGAGCTTAACTATGGAAAATTCACATTACAACAAAGATATAAATACAGTCTTTAGTGATTTAAGAAGTTCATATGATGGTTTATCTAATGACGAAGCAAAAATTAGATTAAAAAAATATGGATATAATGAAATAATAAAAAAGAAAAAGAATAATTTGCTTATTCTTTTTTTATCTCAATTTAAAGATGTTATGCTTTTAATTCTTTTTATTGCTGCCGCTATCTCTTTTTGGTTAAAAGAATATAGTGATACTATTGTTATAATTGGTGTTTTATTATTAAATGCTATATTAGGATTTATTCAAGAATTTAAAGCAGAGAAAGCTTTAGAAGCTTTAAATAAAATGAGTTTACCTAAAGTTAAAGTTCTTAGAGATAATTATCTTCAAGAAATACAATCAAACGAATTAGTAATCGGAGATATTATTTTTCTAGGAGATGGCGATATAGTAAGTGCTGATGCTCGCATTATTGAAGCTTCAAATTTAAAGGTTGATGAATCTTCTTTAACAGGAGAATCACTACCAGTTGAAAAAAATAGTAATGTATTAAATAGTATTACTTCTATTTCAGATCAAAAAAATATGGTGTTTTTAGGTAGTAATGTGGTCAATGGAAATGGTAAAGCTATAATTACTTCAATTGGCATGAATACACAACTAGGTAAAATAGCTTCTAAATTAGAAAACACAAAAACTGAAATTACTCCTTTACAAAAACGTTTAGCCAATCTAAGTAAGTGGTTAACTATAATTGTAGTAATTATTGCATTATTAATCTTTGCAATAGGGGTAATTCAAGGTAGAGATATTTTTGAAATGATTTTAATTGCAGTTTCCGTTGCTGTTGCAGCAATACCTGAAGGATTACCAGCTGTTGTTACAATTGTTTTAGCTATTTCTGTTATTAAAATGTCGAAAAAGAATACTATTATTAGAAAACTATCTAGTGTAGAAACTTTAGGATGTACGCAAGTTATTTGCAGTGATAAAACAGGTACTCTTACAAAAAATAAAATGAGTGTTCAAAAAATTTTCTTAAATAATAAAATTCATTTTTCGCAAGAATTAATTTCTAACGAAAATAATCAAGCTTTTTTTAATTGTCTTGCTTTATGTAATAATGTAAAAGAGATTAATAATGAATTAAAAGGTGATCCTACCGAAGTTGCGTTAGTAGAATACGCTTATTCACAAATCAATAAAAAGAATTTTGTTAATTATTTAAAAATAAGTGAAATTCCTTTTGATTCTACAAGAAAATTAATGTCTGTAATCTATAAAGTTAACAATAAAAAATTTTGTTATTGCAAAGGTGCATTAGATTATTTATTAGATAAATGCAATTATAAAATCGAAAATGGCTCTATTTCTATTTTATCAAATATTGATAAAAAAAGAATATTAGGAATTATGGAAGATATGGGTAAAGATGCTTTAAGAGTTATCGGTATAGCATATAAAAATGTAACTTATAATCAAAAAAATATTGAAAAGGATTTGATTTTCGCTGGAATGGTAGGAATGATTGATCCACCAAAAAATGGTGTTAAAGAAGCAATAAAAAAATGTAAAGATGCTGGAATTACCACAATTATGATAACAGGTGATCATTTATTTACAGCTAGTTCTATTGCTAAAGATTTAAATATTATCAAAGATAATAGTGAAATAATGACAGGATTAGAATTAGAAAAAATAAATCAAGATGAATTAGAAAAAATTATTAATAACTATCATGTTTTTTGTCGTGTCACCCCCGAACATAAAGTTCGAATTGTCGAAGCTTTACAAAAGAAAGGCAAAATTGTTGCAATGTCAGGTGATGGTGTCAATGATGCGCCTTCATTAAAACAAGCCAATATTGGAATAGCTATGGGATTAAACGGCACTGAAGTAGCTAAAAATGCAAGTGATATGGTTTTAAGTGATGATAATTTCACTACTATTGTTTTAGCAATAGAAGAAGGTAGAAAAATATATGAAAATATTTCTAAATCTATTTCTTATTTACTATCTAGTAATCTTGGAGAAATTATAACCTTATTTATGGCTACTTTATTTAATTTTAAAATATTATTGCCAATTCATATTTTATGGATGAATCTTGTTACTGATTCTTTACCTGCTCTTGCTTTAGGTTTAGATGAAAATGATGATGATATGATGAAAGAAAAGCCAAGAAATGCTAATACAGGATTTTTTAGTGGTAAGCGTGGATTAAATATTTTATATCAAGGAATACTGCAAGGTTTAATTACATTATTAAGTTTCTTTATTGGTATTTATTATTTTAATTTAGAAATAGCAGAAACAATGGCTTTCACAACAATTGTTTTTGTACAATTATTTCATTCATTAAATATGCGATCTAGTCAACATTCAATATTTTCAAAAACTCATAATAATTATTTATTAGGGGCTATTATGTTAGGAATATTATGTCAAGTAGGGATTATTTATATACCTTTATTATCAAAAATTTTTAAAGTTGTTCCTCTTAATTTAGCACAATGGAGTATTTCTTTATTGTTATCTCTATTAATTATTCCTTTCATGGAATTAATAAAACTAATCAAAAGAAAAAATCGTTAGGATACCTAACGATTTTTTTATTCTTCTACTTTATTTTCAGTAGTTTCATTTTCTTTTTCAATTAATTCTTCTTCAATCTCTGCTTCCACAACTGCAATTGAAGCAACACTATGTCCTTCATCTAATTTAATAATACGAACACCTTGTGTATTTCTTCCACTAATTGATACTTGTTTTAAATGTACTCGAATAACAATTCCTTTATCAGTAGTAACTAATAAATCTTCATCGCCATTTACAGCACGCATAACAGCAAGGTTACCTGTTTTTTCGGTAGTATTTACGGTTTTTACACCTTTTGTTCCACGATTAGTTTTACGATAATCTTCGATATTTGACATCTTTCCATATCCATGTTCACTAATTGCTAAAATATATTTTCCTTCTTGTGAAGTCGATACACCAACAACTTCTCCACCATCAACATCAATACCTTTAACGCCAGTTGCTGTTCTACCCATTTGTCTTACAGCATTTTCATCAAATCTTACAACTTTTCCATTAGAACTAGCGATTAAAATTTCATCTGTTCCTACTGTATATTTAACATCAATTAATTCATCATTTTCCTTTAAATTAATAGCGATTTTTCCATTTTGACGAATATTTTCAAATTGAGATACTTCTACTCTTTTAATAATACCACTCTTAGTTACAAAATTTAAATAATGATTATCATCATAATTATATACACTTAACATCGCACGAACTTTTTCATTTTTCTCAATTTGAATTAAGTTTAAAACCGGAATACCTTTAGCTGTTCTTGAATATTCAGGTACTTGATATCCTCTTAAACGATAAACCTTGCCAAAACTTGTAAAGAATAAAATATCTGTATGAGTATTACAAGCTAATAATTTATCAACAACATCATTTTCATTTGTAGACATTCCTTTAATACCTTTTCCACCACGATTTTGTGCTTTATAAGTATCACTTGTTACTCGTTTAATATAACCATTAGTAGTTAAACTAATAATAATATTTTCTTGTGGAATTAAATCTTCATCATCAATTGCAGAAGAATCAGAAGTAATTTCAGTTTTACGAGCATCACCATATCTAGCTTTTATATCTAATAATTCTTGCTTTAAGATTTCTTGTAAATGAATATAATCATCTAGAATACGATGTAACTCAGCAATTTCTATTTCTAATTCATTTAATTGAGCATCAATTTTTTCTTGTTCAATACCAGTTAATCTTTGTAATTTCATATCTAAAATAGATTTAATTTGAATATCTGATAAAGGGAATCTTTCTTTTAAACGACTACCTGCTTCTTCTCCGTTTTTAGAAGATTTAATAATTTCAATAACTTCATCAATATTTTGGCCTGCGATTTGTAATCCAAGTAAAATGTGTTGACGATCTAAACATTTTTGTAAATCAAATCTTGTTCTTCTTCTAATTACATCTTCTTGATGTTTAATATATTCATTTAAAATATCTTTAATTGGTAATACTTTTGGTTCACCATTAACTAATACTAATAAATTAATTGAATAATTAACTTGTAATTGTGATAATTTGAATAATTGATTCAAAATAACTTCTGCTACTACATCTTTTCTTAATTCAATTACAACACGAATACCCTCACGATTTGATTCATCCCTTAAATCAGTAATTCCATCTATAATTTTGTTTTTTACTAAATCTGCAATTTTTTCTATCATTGTAGCTTTATTAACTTGATATGGTATTTCAGTAACAATAATTCTCTTTTTACCATTATCCATTTCTTCAATATTACATTTAGAACGAATTGTAATACTTCCATTTCCTGTTTCAAAAGCTTTTCTAATTCCTGATCTACCTAAAATATAAGCTCCTGTAGGGAAATCAGGACCGTATATATAATTTGACATTAATTCTGATACATCAATATCAGGATTTTCCATTACTGCTAAAGCAGCATCAATTGTTTCTCCTAAATTATGTGGAGGTATATTAGTTGCCATACCTACGGCAATACCTGATGTTCCATTAATTAAAACATTTGGAATACGAGATGGTAGTACTACTGGTTCTTGTTCTTCACCATCATAGTTTGGAATCATATCAACCGTATCTTTATCAATATCTCTAACCATTTCTTCGGCAATTTTAGCCATTCTTGCTTCTGTATAACGCATTGCAGCTGCAGGATCACCATCAATAGAACCAAAGTTTCCATGACTATCAATCATTGGATATCTTGAAGCAAAATCTTGAGCTAAACGTACCATTGAATCATAAATAGCAGTATCACCATGAGGGTGATATTTAGCCATAACATCTCCAACAATACGAGCAGATTTTTTATGAGGCTTTGAATGAGTAAAACCTAATTCATTCATTGCATAGATAATTCGTCTATGTACAGGCTTTAAACCATCTTTAACATCAGGAATAGCACGAGCTACAATAACAGACATAGCATAACTTAAAAATGATGTACGAACTTCATTTGAAATATCAACAACTTTAATTCCATGAGAAGTATGACCATTTTCTCCAACAGTAGTATCATCACCCATCGCTTCAAGTTCGTCTTCTTGTTGGGCAGCTTCTAAGAATTTTTTACTATCTTCATTCATAGGTACTTACTCCTCCTTCCTATACATCTAAGTTCTCAACAAATTTAGCATTTGTTAAAATAAAATCTTTTCTTGGCTCAACTCTCTCACCCATTAGCATATCAAATACTTGATCAGCTTCAATAGCATCTTCTAAATGAACTTTTAACATAACTCTTTGACTTGGATCCATTGTTGTTTCCCATAATTGTGATGCATCCATTTCTCCAAGACCTTTATATCTTTGCAAACTTGAAAATTTAGTATCTTTATATTCATTTCTTAATTTATTCATTTCTTCTTCTGAATAAGCATAGAATACTTTTTTACCAACTTCAGCTTTATATAAAGGTGGTTGAGCGATATAAACATGACCTTGTTCAATCAATGGTCTCATAAAACGATAAAAGAATGTTAATAATAATGTTCTAATATGTGCACCATCAACATCGGCATCGGTCATAATAACAACTTTATGATATCTTAATTTTGAAATATCAAAATCTTGACTAACACCAGTTCCAAACGCTGTAATCATTGTTCCAATTTCTTGATTTTCAAAAATTCTATCCTGACGAGCTTTTTCAACATTTAAGATTTTTCCTCTTAATGGTAAAATAGCTTGGAATTCTCTATTTCTACCAGATTTAGCACTACCTCCAGCTGAATCTCCTTCTACAATAAATACTTCACATTTTGAAGCATCTTTTGACGAACAATCAGCTAATTTACCAGGAAGAGTAGAAAATTCTAATACATTTTTTCTTCTAGTTAATTCTCTAGCTTTTTTTGCCGCTAAACGAGCTCTTGAAGCAAGAATTACTTTATCCATAATTAATTTAGCTTCATCTTTATTTTCTAATAAAAATTTTTCTAAACAAGCACTAAATAATTTATTAACAATAGGTCTCACTTCTGAATTTCCTAATTTTGTTTTAGTTTGTCCTTCATATTGAGGATTAGAGTGTTTAACACTGATAATAGCAGTTAAACCTTCTTTAACATCATCAGCAGTTAAATTTTCATCATTATCTTTTAAATACTTATTTGCATGAGCATAATTATTAATTACTTTAGTCAATGCAAGACGGAAACCTTCTTCATGAGTTCCACCTTCTTGAGTATTAATATTATTACAAAAAGAATAAATATTTGGCATATAACCATCATTATATTGAGCTGCTATTTCAACTTCAATATTAGAATCATCACCATCATAATATAAAACAGTTGGATGAATGGCAGTTTTTCCTTTATTTAAAAATTCTACATATTCTTTTAATCCACCATTATATAAAAATGTATCATTTTGACCTGTTCTTTCATCAGTTAAAACAATTTTGATTCCTTTATTTAAGAAAGCTAATTGTCTTATACGATCTTGTAATACCCCATAATCAAAAACCGTAGTTTCAGTAAATATTTCTGGATCAGGAGCAAATTTAACATGAGTACCTGTTAATGTTGTGTCACCCACAATAGTTGGTTTAACAACAATATTGCCACCATTTTCAAAACGAAGAAAAGTTTGTTTACCATCTTTAAAAACATTAATTTCAACATATTTTGATAATGCATTAACAACGGAAGCACCAACACCATGTAATCCACCAGATACTTTATAACCGCCACCTTCACCAAATTTACCACCAGCATGTAAAACAGTATATACTGTTTCAACTGTTGATATACCTGTTTTAGGATGGATACCTGTAGGAATACCACGACCATTATCAGTTACAGTAACTTCATTATCTTTACTAATTATTACATTGATAGTATCACAAAAACCTGCTAATGCCTCATCAATAGCATTATCAACAATTTCCCATACTAAATGATGTAATCCTTTACTTGAAGTAGTACCAATATACATTCCAGGACGCTTTCTAACAGCTTCTAAGCCCTCTAATACCTGTATGTTTTCTTCTGTATACTTAGCTTGTGCATGTGTATTACTCATTACTTTTCCTCCTCTTTAATTACTTTTCCATTTTCAATTAGAAAATATTTTCCTTCTTTATCAATAACTTCAGTTAATTCCTTTTCATTAGCTAAAGTAATAAAAATTTGATTTCTTTTATATAAATAATTCAATAAATATTTACGTTTATTCAAATCAAGTTCTGATAAAACATCATCAAGAATAACGATAGCCTTATCTCCTTTTAATTCTTCTATAACTTTTAATAAAGCTAATTTAATACTTAAAATCGATAAACGCATTTGACCTTGAGAACCAAAATTTTCAATTAAATAACCATTAAAATATAATTTCCAATCGTCTTTATGAGGTCCAATAGAAGTTACCATTCTTATTTTATCTTCTTCAAGATTTTCATTAAAATATTCTAAAGTAGATTTACTATTTTCTTTTTTATATGTATCATATTTAATTTCAATTTTAATTTTATCATCACCATATAAATTATTAAAAATAGGTTGCATATTTTTTTCTATTATAGAAATAAATTCAATTCTTTTACTAATTAAATAATCTGCAAGTTCTGCTAAACTATTTGTTAAAACTTCTAAATATGATGAATCCATATTTTCTTTCAAACAACTATTTCTCTCTTTTAAAAGTTTATTATATCTTTGTAAAGAAAATAAATATGAAGGAGAAATTTTAGATAATTCACTATCTAAAAAATTTCTTCTTTTTTTTGGTTCTTCTGTAAATATACGTACATCACTTGGAGTAAAAACAATAGTATTTAATATTCCGTATATTTCATTTATTTTTTTTATTTCATTATTATCTATTAAAATTTTCTTTTTATCATTTAGATAAGAAACTTGTAAATCATATTTACTTATTTCATTTTGACATTGAATTTTAGTTAAAAAGAAATTTTCATTTTTTTTAATTATTTCAAAATCAGGGCTACCACGAAAAGATTTTAATATAGATAGATAATTTATAGCTTCGATAAAATTTGTTTTACCTTGGCCGTTTAAACCATGAAAAACATTAAAATATGGATGAAACTCTATTTTAACTTCATCAAGATTTCGATATTGATTAACTTTTAAATTATTTATTATCATTTTATTTTTCGATTAATTGATATTCTTCATTATTGATAATCACGATATCTTGATTATATAATTTTCTACCTCGTCTTTTTTCAAGTTCACCATTAACTAGAATATTATGATTTTCTAAATATTCTTTTTCACTTCCACCAGAATCAATAATATCAATAAATTTTAATAATTGACCTAATTTAATATAAGGTGGTTTTATCTTAATTTGTTTCATATTTTCATCTCCAAGCAAAATACCATATTAATTATATCATAAAATATATTTAAATTAAAGTTATTTTAGCTTTTTTAAAAAATATATATTTTTTAAATAAATAAAAAGAGCCAGTCTTTTAAACCAGCTCTTAAAAGATAAAATTAAGCAGTACGAACAGGTTGAATCAATTGAATTATTGAATCATCTTTATTTGATTTAATAACAAATGATTTTGTATCTCCATTTAAACAAAAAGTAATCTCATCTGTTCCTAAGGCTCTAATAGCATCAATAACATATTTTGCAGTAAAAGAAATATCTAAACGATCTCCTTGATATGAAAAAGAATTAATTTTTTCAATAACAGATCCAATTTCATTAGAACGAGAAGAAATAATTAAATTATCAGAAGAAACACTTAATTTAACAAAATTACTTTTTTCTGGAGAAACTAATGATGCTCTATCAATTGCAGAAATCATAGCATTTGATAATGTTTCTAATGTATGTAAGAAAGTTTCAGGAACTAATTTCGAAGTATTTGGATAAACTGCACTAATTAATCTTGCAGAAATTTTTATATTCGGAAGATTAAAAACAATTTTATTAGAAGCTACTTTGATTTCAACTTCTTTTTCATTTTCTAGTAAACGTCCAATTTCAATTAAAGTTTTTGCAGGAATAGTAGCATTAAAATCGGTAGTATTATCTAAGGTAACAATTTTTTTAGCTAAACGATATCCATCAGTAGCAACACAAGATAAGACATTGTTTGTACAATTAAAATTAACTCCAGTTAAAATAGGTCTAGCTTCTTTATCACTTGCAGCAAAAGCAGTTTGTTCAATAATTAATTTTAATGTTATACCTGGTATAACAAATGAACTACCAGTAGCAGAAAAATCTATTGTAGGAAAATCTATTACGCTCATTGTATTTAAACTAAAATCAGAATTTGTATCTCTAATTTTCATTAAAGTATTTTCAACTAAATCTAATTCAATCAAATCACTATCTAATTTTCTAACAATATCAGTAATATATTTAGCAGATAATATAGCTTCCCCAGCTTCAAATAAAGTTATATTTGATTCATTATTAGATGTTAAAGGAATAAAAGTACAAATAGATATATTGCTATCAGTTCCAGTAAGAGTCAATCCTAAATCATTTAATTCTAATTTAATACCAGTTAAGGTAACATTAGGATTTTTTGAATTAACAGCTCTTGATACAATATTTAAAGCATTCAATAATTGTACTCTATTAATACTAAACTTCATAAAACAATTCCTTCTTTCTTTTTCTTTTTTATATTAATAATAATTATAATAATAAGGCGTGTTGATATGTGGAAAACTATCTTTTTATCACACTTATAATTATACCACAAACATAATAATATTACAACTTATTTTACGTAGTAAAATACTAATTTTTTAGACGTTTTTTCAATTCAGTAACAACAACAAAATAATCACTATTTTCTTTGCACATTTTATTCACTTTTTCACAAGCATTAATAACAGTAGAATGATCTCTACCACCAAATTCATTTCCGATTTCTTTTAATGGCGTGTTTAACAATTCTCTGCATAAGTACATTGCAATATGTCGAGCAACTGTGATTTTACTTGTTCTCAATTTACTAGATAATTCGTTTACTGAAATATTATAATATTCAGCAACAGCAACTTTAATTAAATCGATATCTAAAGTTTTTTTAGATTCGCCAATACCTATGGTATTGAAAGCAACTTTTGCTAAATCAATATCGATTTTATTTGAATTAGTAATATTAATAGCAGTAAATAATAATTTATTTAAAGCACCTTCTAATTGACGAACATCTTTAGAAAATTTTTGAGCTATAAAACTTAATACTTCTTCATCAATTTCTTCATTTAAATTTTGAATTTCAATTTTTTTCTTTAATATTTTTAAAGAAGTCTCATATTCCGGTGCTGAAATGCATACAGTTAAACCAGATTGAAATCGAGATACTAAACGATCTTCCAATCCTTTTAATTCAAATGGTGAACGATCACTTGTAAGAATAATTTGTTTTTGAGCATTGATAAACAAATTAAAAATAGTGAAAAAGTATTCACTTACTTTTTCTCTTGTTGCTAAAAATTGAATATCGTCAATTAAAATAACATCCACACTTTTGAATTTTTCTTTTAATGCATCAAATCCTTTTTCACGAATACATCTAAAGTATTCATCGATAAATGTATCACTAGATACATAAAGAATTTTTAAATTATTATTTTTTGAACGAATATAATTACCAACAGCATGTAATAAATGAGTTTTTCCTAAACCAGATCTTCCATAAATAAAAAGAGGATTATAAAATTTTCCAGGATTTAATGCAGCTGATAAAGAAGCGGCATGGGATTCTCTATTAGAAGGACCAATAACAAAATTCTCAAAAGTGTATTCTGGATTCAAATTGCTATTGAAATTAATTAAAGAAGATGAATTATATTCATCTTTTGTTTCTTTTGAATCAACATTTTTATCAGTGTATTCATCAACTACACTTAATTTAAAATTTGTTTGCGTAACTTTTGAAATAGTACTTTGTACAAGATCAAATAAAGAAGCGTTAATGAATTCTTTAGAAAATGAATTATTAACTAAAACGATAGCAGTATCTTTTTCGATTGCAGCTAGTTTAGAATCCGATAAAAAAGTGTTAAAAACCATAGAGTCATCAATACTTTCCTCTAATTTATCTAAGACATTACTCCAAATGTCTTGTAATTTTAAATTTGATAATACCATAATAAATCTCCCCCGAGACGATAAACATTATAGCATTAAATGTTTACTAATGGAAGATACAAAATTTAAAAAATAAGTTTTTCAACACTTTTTCCACATATAAAAAATAAATATATTTAATTATAAAACGACTTATCAACATATTAATTTGTGGAAAATTTTTGTTTTTTATAAATGTTATGTGGAAAAATGTTGATTTGTTAATAGTTTTCCACAAATAAAAAATTATCAACATCTTGAAATTGTTTTAAATACAAGGATTTTTTTAATAATTAACATCTTGAAAATAAGTATCCACATGATGTTGAAAAGTTATTATTTTTGTGTAAAATTATATAATTTATGATTTGTTAATAAACTAAATAAGAAGAAAAAGAATTTCTTTTTGTTAATTTTCCACAAAAAAAATATAGGGATTTGCCCCTATATTTTTAATTAATTTTATTATTGATAAAATTTGTTGGAAAACGATTATTTATAATTAATATTGTAGGATATAGCATTAATATTGCTATAAAAGCTAATAAGCAATCCCAACCAACATAAATTGAAAAATTAGCCCAAAAAGATGAAATAAAACTTAATTCATAAACAATCATACCAGAAATTGAAGAACATAGAATTCTAATTATACTACATAAGATTATTGATATGCTTAACCACATAATATTTACTTGATGTTTAGCAGATTTATTAAATGATTTTTTAGTAAATAATCCTGACAAAGCAATTGAACCAAATCCTAACATATAATCGAAAATTAAGAAAATTGGATTTATTGACCAAGAATCAAATGCCATATTAATTAATGCATAAATTAGACCTATAACTATTGCACTTTTAATAGGGCCATGACGATAAGCCAATATAAATAGTGGTACCATTGTGAATGAGGCATGACCGATTTTGATTCCTGATAAATCAAGCACTACTGCTATAGAAAGTAGTAAAGCCATTTCAATCATTTCTCTAACACTAAAAAAGCTCTTCTTTTTATTCATAAACAAAAAACCTCCTTATAAAAAATAAAAGCCTTTTGTCTAGATAAAAGATAACAAAAAGGACATAAAAATTTTTTATATTTAGTTTTCCCCTTACGCTAGCATTACCTAGATCAAGTATGGTCGAACTTAGTAACAAAGTTCCTCTCAGCTAGATTCTTCCAGCTCCCAAAGAATATTATATAAAAAAATATTATTAAGTTCAATAAATAATTATAAAAAATAATGTAAATTAATTAATATTCATTTGACAATCTTGGCTTAAAAATATATAATTTATTCGCGTATAAACTTTTAATCGGAGGTGTATTTATGAAAAGAACGTATCAACCAAGTAAGAGAAAGCATGTTAAAACACATGGTTTCCGTGCAAGAATGGCTACTCCAAGTGGTCGTAAAGTATTAGCAAGAAGACGCGCTAAGGGTAGAAAAGTCCTATCAGCCTAACCTAAAAAAAGCCACTAGCACACAATAGTACTAGTGGCTTTTTATTGGAATGAAGACTTACTATGAAAAAAAAATATCGTTTAAAGAAAAATAATGACTTCCAAAAAGTTATAAAGCAAAAAAAGAGTATAGCTTGTCCTACATTAATTATTTATCATAAAAAAAATGATTTAGGTTATCCAAGGGTTGGGATATCTGTCAGTAAAAGATTAGGGGGAGCTGTTACCAGAAATAAAATAAAAAGACAATTACGTATGATTATAGCAACCTCAATAGATTATCAAATTGGAATGGATTATATAGTAATTGTTAGAGCCCCTTTTTTAAATTTTGACTATTCAAATAATGAAAGAGATTTTAAATATTTATTAAAAAAAATAATAAAAAAAGGAGAGAAAGTAAATGGGGAAAAAATTTAAATATTTTTTAATTCTAATCGTATTCGGTTTCTTATTTACTGCTACTGGATGTAGCACTAGTAGTTTCTGTACAGCACAGGATAAAGAAAATATTAGAAATGCATATGCAGAAAAAATTACTATAGTTACAGTTGATTATTATGTTAATGATTATTCAGCAGAAAATAAAGTAGCAATTACAAGTGATTATACAGCTTTAATAAATGAAGAATTTATTGCAAATTTAGAAGATAATGAAATTTTATCTTTATCAAATTTAAATAAGAAATTTAATGATGAAGGATTTAGTGAAAAATTTGATGCTTTGCATAAAGTGATTGAAACACAAATTCCAAATAGTAGTATTGACACATATATTAAAGCATATGAAAAATTAATTGAAGAAAAACAATTTTATTATAAAGATGATGAAGGAAAAGTTACAAATCCTAAAACGGTTTATTCAACAGCTCAAAAATCTTTATTTGATGCGAATCCACAAGCTTGTTTAACAAATACAAAGTTTGAAGATGTAAGTGGAGCAACAATCGAAGGAAAAACATGGGGAGATGCATGGGATGAAGGTTTATTAGAAGGTTTGTTTGTTTATCCTATTTCTTGGTTGCTATATACATTTACAAACTTAATTGGTTCTGGTGGTATTGGCCAAGTATTTGCGATTTTTATTACAACAGTATTAGTTCGTTTGTTAACTATTGCATTTTCAATTAAATCAACAATTCAATCACAAAAAATGCAACTATTACAACCAGAATTACAAAAAATTCAAGCGAAGTATGCTACAAAGCAAAACGATCCTATTGCTAAACAAAAAATGTCCCAAGAGATGATGAAATTATATTCTAAATATGAGATTAATCCACTTAAATCATTGATTACACCATTCTTATCAATGCCTATATTCTTTGCTATGTGGGGAGCTGTAAGTAGAACAGCTATTATTAGAACAGGAAGTTTATTCGGTTTAAATATGTCTACAACATTAAATACAGGTATCTTTAGTGGAAATATCTTTGCAATTATTTTATTTATTTTAATGATTGCTGGACAATTTGTTTCGATGAAATTACCTCAATGGATAGCAAATAAAAAGGCATCTAAGAAAATTCGTTTAGAAGATCCTAGAACTAAGGATATGCCAAATCAAGGAAAAATGATGACTAATGTATTCTTAATTATGATAATATTTATGGGATTTATGCTTCCTGCTGCAATGACTGTATATTGGATTGCGGGTTCTGTTGTTTCAATTGCCCAATCATTTATCGTTAATGCATACACAGAGCATCAAAATAAAAAAGAAGAATTTTAATTAGGGGGATTTAAAATGAAAAGTTATATTGCAAAAACAGTGGAAGAAGCATTGCTTAAAGCAAGTGAAGCAGAAAATATCGCTGTTGAAGAATTATGCTATGAAGTTATCGAAGAAAAAAGAGGATTATTCTCTAAAAAAGCAGAAATTGCAGTTTATGATGTAACAGATGCAATTAATTATGGAAAGAGTTATTTGTTAGCAATTATTAATAGTTATGGTTTAAATGCTGAAATCGAAGAAAAATACGAAGATGGAATCATAAGATTAACTATTAATTCCGATCATAATTCTGTTTTAATTGGAAAAAATGGAAAGACATTACAATCCATGAATGAATTAGTTCGTATTGCGTTAAATAATAAATTTTCTAAGAGATTTAGAATTTTATTAGATATTAATGAATATAAGAACGAAAAATATAATAAACTTATTAAACTTGCAAAAAGAGTAGCAAAAGAAGTGCAACAAACACATATTAAAGTAGATTTAGATCCAATGCCTTCTGATGAGAGAAGAATTATTCATAATGCTTTAACTCGCTATAACAATATTAAAACAGATAGTGAAGGAAGCGGAAATAAGAGACATATTACTATTTCTTATATTGAAGATAAAGAATAAGATGTTAAAAGAATAGAATTTAATTCTATTCTTTTCTTTATATTTGAGTTAAACTAAGATATAATTAAAACAATAAAAGAAGGTGAATATAGTATGTTAAATGACACAATTGTAGCATTAGCAACTCCAATGATGACAAGTGCATTAGCAGTAATTCGCATTAGTGGAAAACAAGCATTTGAATTAACTAATTTAATATTTTCAAAAGATATTTATAAATTAAAAGCAAATCAAACAACCTATGGCTATTTAGTACATAAGAATGAAGTGATTGATGAAGTTATGTTAACCATATATAAAAATCCTAAATCATATACGGGAGAAGATATGGTGGAAATTTCTACTCATGGTAGTATGTTAATAGTAGAAAAGGTAATATCTTTGCTAATTTCTTTAGGTGCAAAGATGGCAGATCGTGGTGAGTTTACTAAAAGAGCATATTTAAATGGAAAGATAGACTTAATCCAAGCAGAATCAATTAATGATTTAATCTTTGCTACTTCATTAGAAGCTACTTCATTAGCGTTAAATGGAGTTAAAGGAAACGTTTCTAATTCGATTTTAACATTAAAGAAAGATGTTGAAGATATTATTGCTAATGTTGAAGTTAATATCGATTATCCAGAATATTATGATATCGAAGAAGTTACTAAAGATAATTTATATCCAAAATTAAATAATCTTCATTCAAGAATTATTGAAATTGTTAAAGATGCAAAAATCGGTATGATGATTAAAGATGGTATTAATACAGCAATTATTGGAAAGCCTAACGTTGGTAAATCAAGCTTATTAAATGTTTTAATTGGAGAGGATAAAGCTATTGTTACAGCAATTCCTGGTACAACAAGAGATATTGTAGAAGGTAAAGTGCATTTAGATGGAATTGTTTTAAATCTGCTTGATACTGCCGGTATTCGAGAATCTAATGATATTGTTGAGAATATTGGGATTAACAAGTCAAAAGAAGTAATAGATAAAGCAGAATTAATTTTACTTGTTTTAGATTCTTCAAGAAAGATAGAAAAAGAAGATGAGGAGTTATTAGAATTAACAAAAGATAAAAAAAGAATTATTGTTTTAAATAAAAAAGATATTAGTGATAATAAAACAGGAATTGAAGGTATTTCTATAAGTGCATATCAAAAAGATATTTCATTGCTAATTAAAGAAATAAAAGAAGTGCTTGGATTTAATGTTCAAGAATATAAAAATAAACCATTATTAACTAATACTCGCCATTTAGGATTAATGTTAAAAGTAAAAGAAAGTTTAGAAAATATGATGCGACTAATAGATAATGAAGCTCCTTTTGATTTATTAAGTGTAGATTTAAAAGTTATTATTGATTCAATTAAGGAATTATTAGGAGAAGAAACACGTCTAGGATATGATGATGTTATATTTTCAAAATTTTGCGTTGGAAAGTAGGATAAATATGAAGATATTTGATACGCATTGTCATATTAATTCAGAAGAATATGATGTGATTTTAGAAGAAGTAATTGCAAGAGCACACAATCAAAGTGTTACAAATATGATGGTAATAGGAACAGATGTAAAAAGTTCTTTAAAGGCAATAGAAATCGCAAATAATCACAATGGAATATATGCAAGTATTGGTATTTTTCCTACTGATTTAGCTAAAATGGGAGAAAAAGATTTAGAAGTTTTAGAAAATATAGTCAATAATCCAAATGTTAAAGCAATAGGAGAAGTAGGATTAGACTATCATTATGATGAAATTAATAAAGCACAGCAAAAAGAATACTTTAAATATTTTTTAAAGTTTGCTAATCAACATCATTTACCGATAATAATCCATACTAGAGATGCTGATTTAGATACGCTAACAATCTTAAAAGAAAATAAACATTTAATTCAGGATGGTGGAATTATGCATTGTTTTAGTGGTAGTAAAGAAATGGCAAAGGAATATATAAAATTAGGATTTTATATTTCTTTTGCGGGACCATTGACTTTTAAAAATGCCGAAAGAACTCGGGAAGTTGCTAAAAATATTCCACTTGATAGGATATTGGTAGAAACTGATAGCCCATATCTTACGCCAGTTCCATATCGAGGTAAAATGAACGAACCTAAAAATACTTATTATACTTTAGAAATGATGGCCAAAATTCATGGATTAAGTATAGATGAAATGGCTGATATTACTTACAAAAATTCAATGAAAGTGTTTAAATTATATGAAAAAAATTAATGAAGTTATTGTAGTAGAAGGAACAAGTGATGTTCAAACATTATCTAATTTAATTGTAGCTGATTTTATTATTACACACGGTTCTGCTATTTCTCAAGAGACATTGGATTTAATAAAAGAAACAAATAAAACTCGGGGAATTATTGTATTTACTGATCCTGATTTTCCTGGAGAAAAAATAAGAAAAACAATAGTAAATTATATTGGTGATTGTAAACACGCATTTGTAAAAGCAAAAGATGCTAAAAAGAAGCAAAAATTAGGAATTGCTGAAGCAAAAAAAGAAGCAATATTAGAGGCTTTAGAAAATGTTGTAACCTTTAGTTCTAATTCAGAAAACAATTTAACTAATATTGATTTGTATGAATTAGGCTTACTTGGTCAAGAGAATTCATTAGAAAAAAGAATTAAATTAGAAGAAATTTTAGGTATAGGACATGGAAGCGCTAAAACCTTTATCAAGAGATTAAATATGATAATGGTTACCAAAGAAAGCATAGTTAATTTATTAAGGGGGAATTAATTTGAAAACAAATATTGAAAATACTCAATCTTTGCTAAATGATTTTAATTTATACGCAAAAAAATCGTTAGGACAAAACTTTTTAATTTCTCAAAAAATAGTGGATAAAATTATTGAAGGTGCTAACATTACTAAAGAAGATATAGTTATTGAAATTGGACCTGGAATTGGGGCTTTAAGTGAAGAATTATGTCAAAAAGCAAAGAAAGTCTATTTATTTGAAATAGATAAAAATTTTGAATTAGCCTTAAAATCAAGATTAAAAAGTTATGATAATTATGAATTATTTATCATAGATTTTTTAAAAGTTAATTTAGAAATTTTTATTAATGACTATAAAATAAAAGAAAGAATAATTTTAGTTTCAAATTTACCTTATTATATTACTTCAAAGTTATTGTTGAAAATATTTAAATATAATAAATATTTAAAAACTGTTGTTGTAATGTTGCAAAAAGATGTAGGAGTTAAACTTATTTCTAGTGAAAATAACAAAGCAAAGAATAGTTTGTCTATCTTAATGAAAACATACTCAAATGTAAAAGAGTTATGTGTTGTTCCGTGTGAAAATTTTATTCCTCAGCCCCATATAGATTCTCTTGTATTGAAATTTGAAATTTTAAATCAACCGAGATATACCATAGTTAATGAAAGTAATCTAGATAAAAGATTAAATATTTTGTTTGTTCAAAGAAGAAAAACTATTGTAAAAAACTTAGCTTATATTTTAAGTGACAGAGAAAAAATTGATTTAGTGTTAAATAAATGTAAAATTTCTCCCTTAACTAGAGTGGAACAATTAAGTGAAGAAAAAATTATTGAGCTTTGTAATACAGTTGAAGAAGTAATTTAAGGACAAAATCTGATATTTTTCATATATTAATTTAGTGGTGATTAACTATGAAAGTAGGAGACTATGTTACTAGAAAAAAATATAATCATGATATTGTTTTTTATATATATGAAATAACAAGCGAAGGGATTGTTAAATTAAGTGGTGAAGATGTCCGTTTGTTAGCAGATGCTTTAATAGATGATTTAGTAATCTATAACAATGAAGAAAGAAATGAAGATAGTGATAATTTTAATGTAAATATGATTGATGAACAAATTATTGTGGGAAAAGTTTTACATATTGATGGTGATTCACGCTATTTACAAAAAAGTCTTAATTTATATAAAAAATATGATGTACCTGCAGTTGGTTATTTTTTAAAAGAAGATGAAATAAAAAAACAAATAACCAATCTTTTAGTAAAACATAAGCCAGATATTCTTGTTATTACAGGACATGATGCCTATAAAGAAACAAGTAATTTAGAAGAATTTAAAAATTCTAAAAATTTTGTTGATGCAGTGAAGAATGCTAGAATCTACCAGCCTGATAAAGATGCATTAGTCATTTTTGCTGGAGCTTGTCAATCAAATTATGAGGCACTTATTGAAAGTGGTGCTAATTTTGCCAGTTCACCAGGAAGAGTAAGTATTAATGTCTTAGATCCTGTTAAAATTGCAATATCTGTAGCAAGAACAAATATTCGTTCGTTTTTGGATATTGAAAAAATTTTAAATCAAACAACCAATAAAAATAAAGGTATCGGAGGCATTGATACTCGAGGAGTAGCAAGAAAAATATATTAAAATGAAGAAAAAAAGTTGAAGAATTGTCAAGGACATTTCAAAAAAAATTTAAAAAAATATTTATTTCTTTATTTAGCAGTTCTAAAATCATTGTTTTTTAGAAAATTGACTATTTGTAAGCATAGAAAAATCTATGATAGTACTTTTGATACTAGCATTTAATTTCTATGCTTTTTTTAAATTTATTCTTTGATTTTGATTAAATCCATTAATTCTTTTCTTTTTTCAAGAGGAGTTAACCATACAACTTTATTATTAATTTTGCTTTTTAACGATGATGAACAAATATTATTAGAACGTTTTATGTATGCTTTCATTTGTTTGTTTAAATCATCTAATGAGAAAAATTTTAAGTACTTATAAAATCGTTCATTGTCGTTTCTATGGCTTCGTTCAACTTTTCCATTATGTCTTGGAGTTCTAGGTTTGATTAATTTATGAATGATTTTTAATTTATTGCATAGTAAATCAAATTCGTGCATTTTATCAGTTCCCTTTAAAAACGTAAATTCTGCTCCATTGTCAGTTTGAATCATTTTAGGAGTATAGCCAAAATAAATGATAGCACGCTTTACAAAATCACAAGTTGCACGTGCAGTATGTTCATCGTAAGCATAAATGAATCGTTCTCGTGTTGCTTCATCAATTATTGTGTATTGATAAAATCTTTTATCAAATAATTTTCCTGTAGCTTTACATTCATTTGGAACGAATTTTACATCTAATTGCATTTTTTCTCCCAGTAGCAAAGGAGTGTCATATTTTTTAGGAACATAGCGATTTAATTTTCTCACTTGTTCATAGAATCCTCGTTTTTTCAAGAAGCGATAGAGCGATACAGGATTTCTTGAATATGCATAATTAATTCGTAGTTTTGAATAAAGTTCATTTAAACCAATATTTGGATTTCTTTTTATAAGGTTTTGAATATTTTCAATTTCTTCATCAGTATGTGCTTTTGGATTCTTTGTATGTGGAATGTGAGAACCATTCTCTAAACTTTCTAATGTTCCATCATAAAGTTTTTTCCAACGATATAATGAGCGAATAGAACAATGATATCTATGTGACACAAATTCGTATGAATTGTTTTTCAACATTTTGATAGCATTTAATTTTTCTTTTGCTGAGTATGGATTGTTAAAGCGATATGTTTTCATAATATTTTTTTCCTTTCAATTGTTTATTTTAAAATAAATGCGTGTTAGACATCCTATCATAGACTATATAACAAGAACGCACGCGCTTGCGCGCGAGCGTTTAGTCTATGATAGGATGTCTTTTCTCTTCTATTCTTCTGCTTGTATATGTTAGATTGGAAAAAACTTGTAATCACTCTGCCGTTTGATTACAAGTTTTTTTTTTATTTACTCAAGTATACAATTCAATTATTTTATTTGCAATAAAAATTCAGTTTGACATTTTGTTGTCAATTTTCTTGAACGTTAGTTTTGAAGCGTATTTTTTCTATGTTTAGTTCTTTTGAAGTGTAGTGGTCGATGTTAGAAAGTTGTATCCATTTTAATCCTTTGGATTAAAACCGTTAGCCAATTATAGCGCTATAAGCGATTCTTTTTGTTTTTGAAAATTTTATACGCGAAAGAATATCGATTTTTTGAAATTTGTAAAATGTTGCCCTACGGCGTATCGTACCTTGCCATTTTACAAATTTCAAAAAACCGCTATCTCAAGGAGGGCGTAAAAATTTTCAAAAAACAAAAAAAATGTTGTTGTGTACCATCTGCTTGCATACAACTTCTCACGTTTTGATGGTTTTTACAAAAGTTTCAATACATAGAAAAAAAAAGAGGAGGTAATCAGTATGAAACAAGAAAAAATTAAAGTTGTTATTTTAGACGCATTAAAGGGAGAACATAGTTTTAAAACAATTGATAATAATTTACATTCATTTTATCAATTATTAAATTGTGACACTATCGAGGTTGTCGAACGCAAAATCAATGGAGCATATTATGATATTATTCTAGATGAAGAATTTTTATTAAAAGTTGATAATGGCGAAGATTTAAAACCTTCTATTGCAGTTTTTAAAAACAAAAACGAATTGTCAGAACTCCACTTTGGAAATGCTTTTATTTGTAAACATAACGATGATGGCGACTTTGAAAGTTTAAATAATAATGAAGCTTATCAAATTTTAAAAACAATTGTTGTTATTTGTGATAATGATGGAAATAAATTTATTTGTATAAAAGCAACATATTAAAAGGGGGAAATATTATGAAAAACATAACTTCAAATTCTAGTAAAGAATTAATAATTCTTGAAAATGCTGTTAATTACTTAAATGAAAAACTTTTTGACAATAAGTTGTCAAAAATTAAAGTTACCATTCAAAAAGACACAAATAAAAATAAAACTTATGGTTGGGCTTGCTATCAAAGTTGGAGTGATGGAAAAAATCTTATAAATGAATTAAATATAACAGCTAATTCATTAAAAAGACCATTTAAAGAAATTTGGGTAACATTAGTACATGAATTAATTCATTTATACGGAAATGATAACGGAATCCAAACTACTTCAAGACAAGGAAGATATCACAATAAAGAATTTAAAAAGCTATGTGATAAATTCTATTTAATAACTGAAAAAAATGAAAGTATTGGTTATACAACGCCACATTGCAAACTATTAAAAGAGCAACAAGAACTTTACAAAGATTTCACTAAAAAAAATAAAAATATTAATACTTTATTTAAATTTCAAAGACTATCATTTGAAAAAGAAAGCGCCAAAAAAGAAAAAACAACAAGTCAATATATTTGTCCGGATTGTGGAACAAAATTTACAGCTAAAAAGGGGCTAAACATTATATGTGGTGTATGTGATATTCCATTTGAAGAACAAGAATAAATAATAAAAAAAGTACTCAAAAAAAAGAGTACTTTTTATTTGCCAATAAAGCGCCTTTTAATTGTTACACCCTACTATTTTTTTGTAAAAATAGACCAACAACGTAAAAGGAAGAGAGGGAAAACACACCCTAACCACGTTTTCTTTCCTCTCTTTTAAGCGGCTATTTGTTTTAAGTTTAATTCTTTATCAACAAATATTGAATTATCTATAAAATTATCACTTAGGATATAATAAGGGCTTTCTTCTGATAATTTACATATTTTGTATTTTTCAAATTCGACAACAGCAAAATCATAATCTTTTAGTCCACGTGAATATATAATTTTATCATTACTTTTAGTTATATACTTAATTATATAATCTAGTTCTCTGCTAAATGTTTCACTCGATTTATTGTTGATTTTTTCAAAATCATTTCTGCCAAATTTATTTTCAAAATAACTATTAATATATATTTTATCTATCGTTTTTGTTTCTTTGTTGAATCTTTTTTCATCTCTAAAAATTCCTATTTCTTTATTAGTTGGAATATTTATAAAACAATGAAAATGTAATCTTTCATTTTTAGTTCCTTTTTCCCAAACTCCCATATAATTCCAATTATTTCTAGTATGCAAATCTTGCAATTTTTTTGTTAATTTCTTTTTGAAGAGTTCTTCTATTTTTTCTTTATTTTCTTCTATATATTTTAATCCTTTTTCCCATTTTCTATCACAATTTCCATCATCTATTTTCCATTTTTCCTTAGTTGAAAGTTCATACATTATCACATTATCATAAGTAAATGTAACAAAGTAATTCCAATCGTTTGAATATGCTTTGTTTTTAAAACGTCTTCTTCTTGCTACTACATTCTCTTTTATTGCATTTAAACGATATTTAATGTAATTCTCGAGATTTTCTTTAATCGCAGGAATATTTGATATCTTTTCCATCAATTCAACATCATTAATCAATGTATCATTAATTATTTTTACTATATCTTCTTTTTTTAGTTCTTCATTTTCACTTAAATTCAAATAAATTAATAATATTTCATTATTCAATTTTTCAATTATTTCTCTTTTACTTTTTCCTTTTCTTCCATCACCAAATTTTTCTTTTGCCCATAAATTATAAAAATATTCTTTTTTATTTAATCCATCTAAACGTTCATCGTTATTATTCATTTGTATTATTTCATTTGCAAAATAATATTTATTTTTGTTTATATAAGGGCTTGCCAAATAGCAGTTTCCATCATATTTTATCTTGCATAATTCAAATGCCACTTTTGTTTTACCTCCACATTTTTTTGACAATTAATTGTCAATTAATAACTATATCTTTTTATTGAATATTCTCTATTTTCTGCTTTTTCTCTTTCATATTTTTCTAATCTACGTTTATTTTCTTCTAGCACATTTAAAAATAATATACATTCATTTATTAAAGTTTTATAATCTTCGAAAGTTTCTATTTGTGTAACTCTTTTATTATAAGCGTAAATTGTAAATTCATATTCTATTAAATTATGAGTTGCTTTTAGTTTTCTTTGAGTAATTAATTTTAAAGCATATTCAATTAATTTAAAACTCGGTTCTTCTAAATATTCCACAATGTAAAAATAAAGTATATTAATAAAAATATCGCTATTATATTGTTTTGTAACTATACTATCACTCTTGGTTATTTTTATTGTCATATCAAAATTTTTAAAAAATAGTGAATGATAATTATACATATTATATGCAAATTTATTTTCTAATCCCATTTTTATTCTTCCTTTCCAATTAATAAATCAATAAAATATGAATGTTGCATTTTTAATTCATCAATAGTTGCTTTATTACTTGTATATGTTTCTCTATCCTTAAATCCTACCTTTGCTTTTAAATATTTATTTTCTCTAGCGTTAGAATAGCAGTCAGTAGAATATCTATCACAATAAGCTTTTTTCTTCATAATAAAATATTTATCTTCACGTACAACTTTTGAAGTGTCGCTTGAATATTTTTTCTCGATTTCTCTAGTATAATAATCAAAGGTATTTTCATATTTTTCTAAATATCTATTACAACAGCTTGCTATTGTTCCAAGTGTTAACATTATTAATGTTTTATCGCAACGATTATTTCTGTATTTCAAATAAAAGTTTCTATATCGCGCAATTATAAATTCACAAAGTATTGGCTCAATCCACCATAAAGGCATAGCAGATTTCCATTCTTTTTCTGAACTTTTTAAATTTAAAACATATTCATTTACTTCTCGTGAACCACTATCAACATCATTAGAACGTTGCATTGTTGAAAAACGAGCAAAAAAGCACCTATGGCGTATTGTACAAAAGTGTCTAACCATTTTTAAAAAATCATTATAACCATCATTTAATTGATTGGCAGTTTCACTATTATAATCTAAATGTCTTGTAGTCAATTGATTTCTGCGTTCTTTATCATTTTCATCTTCAACTACAACGCAACCATCTATTATATTTGCGTTTGGATTATCTTTTATAATTTTCTTGCCTAATCTAAAAGCGTCATAATCAATTATCTTGGCATACATTGATGAATCATTAATATCACGATAATCACGTTTAAAGTAGTCATAACCATATAAAGGAAATTTTCCATCGTATTCATCAATATCGTGTCTTATGGCATAATTAGACATCGACAAAGCACCACTCAAAGCGTAAACAAAATATGCTCTTGCATAGTCACTTAAGGCATCAAAAATATACTCATTTTTCAACTCATCATAATGATACATTTTTAAGTGTTTATAATCATAACCAAATATTTTTTCAATGCTTGGATTCTTCAAAAATCGTTTCTTTTTATTTCTCATCCAATATTTTATTTGAACCTGATTTTTTATATTTCCAAATTCTACTGCAGTTATTAATTCAGTTTCTAAAGCATAATAATCAAAGTTTGGAAAGCGTAAATATATTTCAAACAATATATCAAGTGCTTGAGAACGGAGCATTTCTTCCTTTGAAATAGTCATATCAGTTGCAGTTAATGTTTTATCGCTTCCTGGTGTTCCATCAATTAATGTAGTTACTCCTAACGAACTTATAAAGCCTTTATTATATTTTTCTAAATACATTAATTTCTTATAACCGATTTTTCTTCTTATCAAGCACAACAAGAAATAATTTATTACTATAAAACCAAAGGTTGATATATGTTTTAATATTGGGAATAAATCACAGATTAACATTATAACTTCTTTATAAATTGTTACTATTTTAAAACTAGCAACAAAGTAAAAATAAAAGCCGATAAAGTCTAATACAATATTAACTCCACGACACAATACAATTACTTCTACAACCAAGATTATTAAATAATATCTATTTTCTTTGATAAAATTAGTAAATTTATTTATTATCTTTTTAAACGGATACATAATTTTATCATTAATTATAATCGCTATTTTATAAGGTTTTGTTTCATCAAAATTTGTTTTTTTATTTTCATGCAAAAATTTATATTTTAATAATTTATAAAATGGTACAGCTAATAAAGCAATCATTATAATTCTTAACCAAAAAATTATATCTATTAATAATTTTTCTATATAATCCAACCATATATCACCATTTATTGGCATAGCAAAATATGAAGTAATTTGTTCAACAAACAATTCATAATTTTTAGGCACAATTTCTAATGTTTTTCCAACTTCATATAAATTTTCAAATAAGAAATCATATGATTGAATGCTATCAGATGTTTCTTTATCAAATATTGTTAAGAAATAATATCGCACATTATCTGCAAAGCATTTCATTGAAATTATAATTCTATCTATAAGAGCATTACTATTGATTAAGATTAAGACAAAAGGAATTATTAATGTTATTATACATATTATATGAAAAGTCTTAAAATGAACGTTTTTTAACCTTTTTATCAGTTTCATTTTTCTTTCTTAATTCATCTTCAATCGGATTGAAAACTATTTCAAAATTTGCATATTCTGATTCATCTACTTTCTTTTCATTAAACATATATTCAATTAATAATACCTTTACAACCAAGAAATCACTCATAAACACTCCTGATGTATCTACTTTTTCTAATAGTAAATAATCACCATATTTTGCTTTTAATTTCTTTACTTTAATAAAATTTTTATAACCATTTACAATATTTTCAAAATCTTTTTCTTTTACTGCAATTTTATATATCATTACCAATTACACCTCGATTTCTACTTTATAAAATATTTCATTGAAATATCTACAATACAATGAATTATCGTTATATACTATTAAACTAAATTCGTTTATTTCTTCATTATTTGTTGCACACATTATAACGCCATTATCGATTTCAAAAGTAAACGTTATTAGCATATTTTCTTTATTATCATTTATTTGGATTCTTCCATTATTTTCTTTTAGTGTTAAATACATTGTTTCATTTTTATTTATATAATAATTATTTATTATTTCTTCGATAGCTACTTTTTTTCCTTTATTCATACTTGAACAATTATTAATTGATACTAATACAAACAACGCAATGATGGTAATTAATAATATTTTTAATATTTTCTTTATAATTGTTTTAATCTTTTTCATTTTTAATAATAATCAAATATCCATTCTTCATTTATTTTATTAACAACATTCATTGCTTGTTTTAATGATGGTGCGAAATATTCTACAATATCATATATTAGTCCATTATCACTTATACTTATTCTATTTACTACCATATAATAATTTTTATCTTCAATTACTGCGATTGACTTTTCTTTATCTAAATAAACTACATTTCTTTTTCTTTCATCAGTCATTTCATTTGTTCCTTTCTATTTCTTTTATATGTTTCCAAAATCTATAGTTAAAATAAAGTATTATAAAAAGCGATATCAAATATAATATAATTATCATTCTTTATCACTCCTTTTTAATTTTGACATTTACTTGTCAAAAATATTTTATTGACTTATTGTTTCTTTGCTTTTATAATTTTCTTATATTCAAAAAGTGAGGTATTCTTTATGCTTAATTTATTTTGTAATGTTTTATTTTTCCTTACTAATAATAATTATAGTGCTGGAGATGTTATAGAAAGCGATACAGGAAATTGGAACTCAATGGCAAATTTTCCTAAAGAAGAATCAACTCCATCTTATATTTGGTGGTTTCTTATTGTTTTTATATTAATTATTACAATATTAGTTTTAATAATTGAATTAAAAGATACCAAAAAAGAACTTAGAGAGTTAAAAGAGAAATCTCAATAACTCTCTTTTTTTTATTCTTTCTTCTTAAATATTTTTTTAAATATTGCAATAATCCATTTAATAATAGGATTTATAATAAATACATAAATTGTAATTATTCCTAATATACCTAAGATTAAAGTTAATGCTTGACCAAGTGTTGATAGCTTCTTACCTAGTTTTGAGAAAAAATCTTCTACTTTATTAAATAAGGATTCAAAATCACTTTTTGATTCTTCAGGCATATTTGCTAAAGATTCCCATTCACCAGTATCAGAATTAATTACTTCATTACTTGAATAAATTCCATCGCCATTTAAGTCTTGAGCAGGGAATGAATAACCTTGTTCATCGGTAAACACACCATATTCAAGTTTTAAATTACCATCACCATCATAAACATTAGCATTTCCATATTCATCATAAATAACGTGCAGTCCTTGAGAATTTCCTACTAATTTTATTGTTTCATATTCTGCTGTTTCATAGTATATTTCTATTGGTGAAAATGCATTTACAAAATAACTAGAATCATTTTTCTTGTTAGTAGTATATATATTGTTGATACTAAAGACAAAATCATATAATTTCTCTTTAGGTTCACTCAGCAAAGCTAAACGAGATAGTGACATAGTTTCATCTATTTCATATTCGCTTTGATAAGATACTCCATTATCAAAAATATCAAGATTCATATCTAAAGTTTTATATGTAATTGTATCTTTATATTTATCTTCAAGATAAAAACCATTTAATTCATTAGGATTACTATCTTTAAATCCTTTTTGATATTTAAAAGATATTTTTTTAACATTTGGTATTCTTAAAGTTCGTTCTTCATCAAAATAAAATGTAAAACTGATATTTTGACTAATAGTTCTATATCTATGTCCTAATAATTCAGCAATATCATTATTAATATCACGTAGATATTTAATATCTTGGATCCAAGCACTGCCTGATGTATTCACCGAATTCCATACTTGAATATTTTCTTTCATATCGCCACTGTAATAAAACACATTCATAGTTTTATCAACTGAACAAGTATATTTTTGATAATTCACCATTGAATAATCTTGAATAAAGTTATATTTTGATAAATCACCCATTCCTGTTACATATGGATAAAAGTTTATTTGTTTTATTTTAAATGAATAATCATTAAAATTATCTGGTAATTCAAAATCTTCAAAATAAACATATTTAACAAGTCCATCGACATATCCGACATTATTATCAATATCTACTTCATATGTTCCTCTTAATTGTACTAAAATAAGCGTATCACCACTTTTTAACGTTGAATTAGTAACTGAGCAAGTATATTCAGGATATTCACTTAAATATGAACTGCACAAGTTATATGGCGTTTTACTATTGTATATTTTCTTTGAATAAGTTATTTCAAATGTTACTGAATGAAATTTTGAAGTTGACAATCTAGCAACAATTTTTTCATCCTCTAAATAAATATTAGAATAACTTGTTTGATTTACTACAAAATATTTATCTTTTAAATTTACTGATTTAATATCAAAGGAATAATCATAGAATTTATTTGACATTTCAGTGTCAAAAGCAAAATACATTTTTTCATATGATAAATTTTCAATTGTTACAGAGTTTGATTCAAGGCTAGCTAATTGAAAATCATAAAAATATGTATAACTTATTTCTTTAAAATAATCTACTCGTGGGATTGTTACTTTAGCAATATAATTACAAACTCCACTTGAATTATCACTATAATTTTTAGCAATATCTAATACTGCATTATTAGTGTATAATTGGAATCCGTTATCTTTACCATTAAATCTTATTCCTAAATATTCATTATCATCAATTATTAATAGTGGAATTTCAAATGATGAATTAAACATATCATTAAACGCCAATAGATAATCATATGCTGTTTCATTATGTTCTACATAAAAAGATATTGTTTTTATATCAGTATCAAAATAGATGTTTTTAGTTATTGTACGATTAAATATCATTAATCCATAGTCGCCATTATCATTGTTATGTTTTAAGATATTATAATCATAATTATCTAATGTTATTATGTTATCGCTTAATGCATAATTTAAAATTGAATTATCACCTAATAAATCAACTTCTTCACATTCTTCATATTCATAATAAGGTTTTGTAGCACCATAGCGATAGTTTTCTAAATAATGATTTAAACGAGTTGTATTATCTTCTTCATAAATATCAGCCATTTCTAAAGTCGAATTAGAAAGTGTTGGATAATCAAAGATTTTTCCATCATAATACTTAATACCATTTTCAATAGCTATATTAGAATTAGAAGTAGTTGAAATTGAGGTTGTAATATCTTCTGCATTTACTTGAATTAAAGAAGCTAATAAATTAAGTAATAACAGGGTAAACGAAGATAATAATAAAGCTAGTTTTTTTATCATATTAACTACCCCCAAATAATAGAACTCCATTCATATTCATCTAATTCACTTGGTTGTTGATATTCTTCTTCAATTTTCCATTTATCAATTGTAATAGCATTATCAGTAGAAGATTCAATAATTGAAATATCTTTTATATTTATTTTTGGCTGTGATTCTTTTGCCGATTGAGCAGTTAAAGGTAATATAGCAATAGCAGTTAGTGTTCCTAATAATATTCCTATTTTCATATTTTTCTTTCCTTTCCTTGTATTTTAGAAAAGTCTAAATTAAGTATTTTATACCTAACTTAGACTTATTTTTTTAATTGTTACTATCTATAGAAAATTTCAATAGTATCAACTAATTCACCTGCTAATTCATCATTAACTAACGAAATTTCAACAGCATCAAAATCATAGTTTTTAGTAATTGATGTTCCTGATGTTCCGTCTGCTGATTCTACTTTACATGAAAAGAAGTTATAATCAGTTTCAAAATTAAATTGTTCGCTAGCAGTTCCAAATTTAGAAGTTAATAATGTATTAACTAAACTAGTAAAGTTATCGTTAACTATAGGTTGATAAATTTTATTAATCATCATTGATTCATCATTAAACATTACAGAAATATTTTTATTTTCTCTTATGCTATCGATGATAAAGACTTTTCTTATTGCAGAAGCATCTTCTTCAGATGTTACATAAGTAAATTTTCCATCTTTATTTACACAAGATTGAGTTTTTTCAGAAAAGTTCTCATAATCTTGAACAACAACAAAATATTCATCGACTTCTGCTACGTAATAAACCTTGTTTGATTGATAGTATGATAATTTTTCAAATTCGATATCATTTAAATCGATTGAAATAGTTTTCATAGGCTTAATACCTTTATCATTTACTGCATTATTGATTGCAATTGATACAGGCAAAATAGCAACACCTAGTAAAAATGTTAAACCTGTAAGTAATACTTTTTTTAAATTCATTTTTTTATTCATTCCTTTCTTTTTTAATTTTCATTTTTTTATTACATTAACTTTATTTAATAATTAATTATTTTTTCTTTGCTTTTCTTCGATTTGCGAAATATTCTTTTCTACGTTGTGCTGATTTTGAAACCACACCATTTTTAGCACACCACGCTTCACTATTATGACGTCTTGCGTCTAAATAACCTTGTCTATATTTTTTATCAGTTTGTGTTAATTTTTTATTTGTTTCTACTACTTTTCCTTGTTTTAATTGATGTGCATAACGACTTGCTCTTTGACTAGGGTTTAGAGGTTTAAAGTATCTTGCCATATCATTCATTCCTTTCTTATTTTCTTTTTTTAACGATGTTAATGTAATAAAACAAAAAGCCAATGAGAACTCGCCCATTGACTTTTTTCTATATATATCAAATAATTGATGGACGTTTTCAATTATTTAATAACTTGTTAATTTATTCTTCTTCGTTTGTATCATTTTCTTCATTTGCTAATACACTTTTAAACACGCTTTCAAGCAATGCTTTATTGCTTTCACCTTGAGGAACTAATACACCAACCAATTCTTTGTCATCACTATATACTTCATATCGATTTGTTGTTTTCTTTTTGCCGTTATAATCAGTTGTTGTTGTACTTACTCTAAATAATTCTTTTTCTTTTTGTCCCATAAATACCATCGAAAGCACATCGTACATTCCAATATCGCCTCTTGGGATATCTAATCTAATCGGTTTATCAATCGTTACTATTTCTTTTGTTCTATCATCAAATGTTTTGATTTTGATATTTACATAATAATTTGCGTAAAATTCCCCTTTATATTCTCTTATTTCTCTTGTTACTAATACTTTTTCCATTTTTTCAATTAATGCCATTTTTCTATTTTTCCTTTCTATTCGATAATTTTGTTTTATTTTTTTATAATCAAATGAATACGTCCAATTCATTTATTATTTTGGAGGAGGGCTATACTTGAGAGTGTATAGCGACTCATTGTAAGAAAATATAAAATAAAAATAGATGCATCACTTTCTTTAAGTGACACATCCATTGTAAAACAACAAATATATTAAAATGAAGAAAAAAAGTTGTATTGCTTTAGATGTAAAAAAAATAATATAATAATATATGTATTAAAGGAATGAATAATATGAAAATAAAGGCAAATGCTAAAATTAATCTTGGCTTATTTATAACTGGAGTAGACAACAATAATTATCATCTTTTAGATGCTACAATGATACCAATATCTTTATATGATGAAATTGAAATCAATATTTTAAATAAAAATGAAGATTATATATATATAAAGAATATGGTACTTCCTAAAGACAATACTATTTCCAAATCGATTGAAGTATTAAGAGAATATTATAAGTTTAATGAATGTTTTGAGATAATTGTTAATAAGAAAATACCTAGTGGTGCTGGATTAGGGGGAGGAAGCAGTGATGCTGCTTTTGTTATGCTGGCAATTATAAAACTTCTTAAATTAAACTATGATTTGGAAATATTAAAAAAATTAGCTCTTAAAGTAGGTGCAGATGTTCCTTTCTTTTTAATAAATGAACCTTGTAGAATGCAAGGGATTGGAGATGTATTGATACCATTTAGATTAAAAAGGGATTATTCATTTTTGTTGATTAAGCCTTTATTTGGAATTAATACTAAAGAAGCTTATAAAAAATATGATGAATTAAGAAATTATAAAGAAAGTAATATAGATAATTTAGTTTCTTTATTAAAAGAAGGAAAAGAATTAAAAAATCTTTATAATGATTTGTGGCAAAGTGCTATAGTTTTACAACCGGAAATAAAAGAACTTGAAAAGAAAATAAAGATGTTAAATCCAAAGTTAATAACTATGAGTGGGAGTGGTTCAACATTAGTTGTTTATGATGATGAAGAAAAATTAAAGTATATTCAAGAAGAAATAGGAAAAGAAAAAAATCTTGAATTGTGTAAAATTGTAAATACCTTAGTAAAAAACTAATATCGAATTTGATATTAGTTTTTAATTTATAGATAAAATTTACAAAAAAGCTAGAAAAATAGCGAAAAATAATTGAAATAGACTATTGTTATTTGATAGAATAAAGATAGTATGGAGGATTTATAAACATGAATAAAAACACAATTATCTTTGCTTTGACTGCAAATGTGGAAATGGCAAAAAGTATTGCTAAAGAATTAGATATTCCTTTAGGGGAATCGGAAGTTATTCACTTTGCTGATGGTGAAATTATCGTTGAAAATTTAACAACAGTTAGAGGAAAAAATGTCTATATTATTCAATCAACATGTAATCCAGTTACTGATAGATTAATGGAATTGCTTGTTTTTATGGATGGATTAAAAAGAGCTTCTGCAAAAGAAATATGCGTAGTTATGCCTTATTATGGATATGCTCGTCAAGATAGAAAAGCAAAAGCAAGAGAACCAATTACAGCAAGACTTGTTGCTGATATGTTAAAAGTTGCTGGTGCTGATAGAATTATCGTTACAGATTTACACGCTCCACAAATTCAAGGCTTTTTCACATGTCCAGTAGATGATTTATCTGCAGTACCTTTGTTTGGTGATTATTTTAGAAATAAATTAAATGGAAAAGATATTGTGGTTGTTTCACCAGATCATGGTGGTGTTACAAGGGCTAGAAAATTAGCATCATTTTTAAATGATGCCCCAATAGCGATTATTGACAAAAGAAGACCTCGCCCTAATATAGCTCAAGTTATGAATATTATCGGAGATGTAAAAGGAAAAGTTGCCATTATTGTTGATGACATAGTAGATACTGCAGGAACATTAGTTTTAGGAGCTCAAGCTGTAAAAGATGCTGGAGCGACTGAAGTATATGCGGCAGTAAGTCACGGTGTATTATCAGGCCCTGCTATTGATAGAATTAAAAACTCATGTTTATCAAGTTTAGTTATTACAGATAGTATTCCTTTAACAGAAGAAAAGAAAATTGATAAAATTACTGTCTTAACAATTGCTCCAATGATTGCTAAAGTAATTGAATATATAGAAAAAGGAATATCATTGAGCATTGTTCATGATATGTATCATAAAAATAGAGGTTAATAAAAAGTAAAAATGTAATTTGCAAGTCAAATTACATTTTTTTAGAATAAAATTAATTATTTTGCATATATTTTTAATTGGTGCTAAAATAAATATTGAAAAAGAAAGCGTTTTCATTTATAATATGTTTCCCTGTGAAAGGAGAGATTTATATGTTTACTATAAAATTAAATAATCAAACAATGGAGTTAGAAAAACCTACAAGAGTTTTAGAATTAATTCCAAAAGGGAAAAATGATGTTTATGCATGTAAAGTAGATGGTAGACTTAGAGAGTTGCCTTTTATTTTAGATAGAGATTGTGTTGTTGAATTTCTTGGCTTGGATAATAATGATACAATGTTAATATATCAAAATGGATTAAGATATATTGTGTGCATGGCTTTTCATAATTTATATCCAGATGTTAAAATTGAATTTAATCAATTTATTTCTCAAAGTTTATCTATTCAATTATTTAATTACAAAGGTTCAATTGATCAAAATTTGTTAATAAAGATTAAAAATGAAATGCAAAGAATTATCGATGCAAATTATATGTTTAAAAAAAGAACAGTTTCGATTGAAGAAGCAATGGAAATCTTTGATGAAAATGGCTATGAGGATAAGAAAGAAGTTACTGCTTATCGCCCTGATAATAATGCTCATTTTTATGAATGCAATGGCTATATAAATTATATGTTTGGTTATATGGTGCCATCTACTGGGTATTTAAAAAATTTTAATCTTTTATTATATTATCCATTAATTGTTTTGCAATATCCTAGAAGTGATGTTAATAAAGGAGAAATTCCATTATTTGAGGAAGAGCAAAAATTTTCGAGAGTGTTAAGAAAAGCTAATGAATGGGCTAAATTATGTGGAGCAGATACAATAGCCCATATTAATAAACATACTGAATCTACTGAGTTAGTTGATTTTGTTAATATGTGTGAAGCAAAGCATAATGCAATGCTATGTGAATTAGGTGATAGAATAGCTAAAGATATTAAAAATATAAGATTAATAACAATAGCTGGACCATCTTCAAGTGGGAAAACAACTTTTTCAAATAGATTAAGAGTAGAATTATTAAATCGTGGTATTAAGCCAATTAGATTATCAATTGATAATTACTATTTAGAAAGAGGAAAGGCTCCGTTAGATGAAGATGGAAAACCGGATTTAGAACATATTGAGGCATTAGATATAGATTTATTTAATAAACAAATGTTGGCACTAATTCAAGGGCAAGAAGTAACATTACCTATTTTTAATTTTAAAACAGGAAAAAGAGAAAAAGGAGAAACTTTAAAAATATCAAGTGAAACTCCAATCATTTTAGAAGGTATTCATGCATTAAATGACCGTCTTACTTCTTTAATTCCTAAATATCAAAAATTTAAAATTTTTATAAGCCCTTCAAATCAAATTAAATTAGATGCTCATAATCCAATCAATTTATCAGATTTAAGATTAATTCGTCGATTGGTTAGAGATTATAAACATCGAGGTTCTGATGCCACTGAAACATTATCAATGTGGCCTAGCGTTCGAAAAGGAGAGTTTAAGTGGATTTATCCTCATCAAGATTCTGTTGATTATACTTTTAATTCGGAATTAAGTTATGAATTTGGTGTTCTGAAAAAATATGCGATGCCTATGTTAGAAGAAATTCCAAATGAAAGTCCATATTTTATTACTGCAAATAGATTAAAGAAAGTGTTAAAGTATTTTGTAGAAATAGATGATTCTTGGGTTCCTTGTAATTCATTATTAAGAGAATTTATCGGTGGTTCTTGTTTTGAATCATTAAAATAAAAATTAAAATAAATCGATGGATATTTGTTCATCGATTTTATTTTTTACAGAATATTTACATAATAAAAATATTATTTTAACTTTAAAAAATTAAAATATATTCGTAACTTGAAGAAAATAATAATTAAGTTATACATCTAAATAATAAAAGGAGAATATAGTTTATGATGGAATTTTTTAAGAAAGCATTTAATGATATGAAGGAAAATGCAAAGGCACAGCATGAAGTTGATAAGGAAAATTTTAATGCAGTAAGGGCAGAATCAAAAGCAAACTTTGAAGAAAATCGAGGAAAAAATACATTAAAAAAAGCTAAAGAAAATGCTAAAAAGTGTTGGAATGATGCTCATATAAATACTGTTGAAAGAATTGCGAAAAATCGACAATAACAACAAATACAAATTAAAGAAGCTAATAAAAGAAATTGCTGAAGAAAGAATAAATAGAATAAGAAGTAATTAAAAAAATTCTAAAAAAGAATATGTGGTCGGTCTTATAAAGAGATTGATTAATTTTATTATAAATACCTATTCTATTTTCATAAGTTAATTTTGATATAAAAAACCCCGTTTCTTGGAAATAGAAACGGGGTTCAAATCATAAATAAATCTTTTTTTAATTTTTATTTGACCAAGCACTTGGTAAAAAAAGTACAAGCATTGGATATATTTCAAGTCTACCAATTAACATAGCTAACGACAGCATAAAGGTAGAGAAGTTATTAAAGATTGAGAAATTTCCCATTGGTCCAACTAAGTCACCTAAGCCAGGACCAATATTGTTAATACAAGAGGCAACTGCCGTAATATTAGTAGTAAAATCATATCCATTGGTAGAGATGATTAAAACGAATCCGGCAAATAGAAAAAATAATAAAGCAAAATATCTTGCTACACCTTTAACAATACTACCATCAACTGGTGCTCCTTCAAAATTAATGTGTGCAATGCTATTGGGATGAATAAGTCTTTTTATTTCTCTTTTTAATGATTTAAAGATTATTGCGATACGTGATACTTTAATTCCTCCAGCAGTAGAACCTGCACAGCCACCGATAAACATTAAAATAAATAAAATTGTTTGAGATAATGATGACCATTTAGTAAAATCCACATTTGAAAATCCGGTTGTTGTTATAATTGAAGATACTTGAAAGAAAGAATCTTTTAATGAATTTCCAATAGTGGTATAAGCTAAATTAATATCAGTATAAATATCAATTGTGATAATTCCAACGCTTACTGCGATGATACCTAGATACCACCAAAGTTCTTCGCTTTTTAATGCTTGTTTAAATTTGCCAATAAGGATTAAATAAAATAAATTAAAGTTTATTCCAAATAATACCATAAAAATAGCAATAACTATTTGTGAATAAGTACTATAATATCCAACACTATTTCCTCGTATTCCAAATCCTCCAGTACCAGCAGTACCAATGGAATGGACAATGGCATCAAATAATGGCATTTTTGGATCTAATGCCAAAAATACTATCATTATGATTGTCATTCCTAAATAAATAAGATAGAGAATACGGGCTGTTAATCTAATTTTTGAAACCAATTTACCTACTTGAGGTCCTGGTGATTCTGCTCGTAGAATATAGATGTTTTGACCATCTGATTTTGGTAGTACAGCTATGACGAATACTAATACTCCCATGCCACCTATCCAGTGGGTGAAACTACGCCAAAATAAGAAGCTTTTTCCACTTTCGTACCAACTATCAATATTTTCTACAATACTTGCACCTGTAGTGGTAAATCCCGAAACTGTTTCAAAAAATGCATCAAAGAAATTAGGTATAAAACCACTAAGGATATAAGGTAAACAACCAAATAAGCTCATAATTATCCAAGATAAGCCAACAATAACTAATCCTTCTCTAGCGAAAATATTTGTTTTTTTAGGCTGTAAGGAAGATAATAGAGAACCGATGATAGCTAGTAAGACTATAGGAATTAGAAACGAAAGAAAAGAGCCTTCGTTATAAATGAATGATATTATTAAAGGTAATATTAATAAAATTGCTTCAACTTTTAATAATTTACCAATAGTTTTTAAGACCATTTTATAGTTCATAATATTACTCCAAGATGTCATTTACATCTTTTATTAATGTATCTGTAGTTACAATAATTACACTATCAAGTGGTTCTAATGTATCTTTACCACTTGGGATAATTACTTTATTTTCTCTAATGATACAAGCTAGTAGATGATTATCTTTAATTTTTAAATCTTTAAGAGGAATTGAAGTATATTTAGTTGATTTGGAAATAAAGAATTCTAAGGCTTCTACTTTGTTTCCAACTAAACGATATAAGGTTTTAAATTCGCTTCCTCTTTTATTTTTGGCGCCACGGGCATATCTAATAACATGAGAAGAAAAAATGTTTTTTGGAGAAATAACGCTATCTAGACCAATACTATTTAGAATCAAGTCATAATTAGTATTATTAACTTTTGTTATAACTTTTGTACAATCTAAGTTTTTAGCAAAAGTAGAAATAATAATATTAGTTTCATCCATTCCGGTTAATGTAATTAAAGAGTCAACATTTTCAATACCTTCTTCTATTAATAGATTTTGATTTGTTCCATCACCATGAATCACCAATGCGTTTGGTAATAATTGACTTAAATTTCCACAAACTTCTTTATTTTTTTCAATTATTTTTACAGAAATACCATTTTCCAATAGTAAAGAAGCAAGGTAGTATGTTTTCTTTCCTCCACCAATAATTAAAGTAGATTTAAGTTTATTTTTAAATAATTTTAATTTTCTAAAGGCTGTATTCAATTCTTTTGTACCTGCTGTTATATATACATAATCGCCTTCTTGCAAGATAAAATCCCCTTTAGGAATAATAACTTCATTATTTCTTTTAACGGCACAAACTAAAATTCGTACTTCATATTTATAGCGAAGTTCAATCAAGGATTTATTATTTAATAAAGAATCTTTTTCAATCTTGATTTCTACTAAATCTACTTTACCATTTGCAAATGATTCAACTTTAAGGGCACTAGGAAATCTTAGAATACGGAAGATTTCTCGAGCAGTATCTAAATCTGGATTTAAAGTCATTGAAATACCTAATTCATTTGTCATTAGTTGAGCTTGTAAAGCATATTCGGGATTTCTAATTCTTGCAATAGTTTGACGTACTCCAAGTTTTTTAGCAACAAGACAAGAAAGAATATTTACTTCATCTGTAGATGTTGTTGCTACAAATAAATCTGCTTTTCCAACAGAAACATTTTTTTGTGTAGTATAACTTGCTCCGTTACCACAATATCCCATAACATCAAATTGATTGACAACATCTTCAATAACAGAAGCATTTTTATCAATAATGATAATATCATGATTTTCTTTTGAAAGATGTTCTGTTAATTCTTTTCCGAATTTTCCAATACCAGCAATTACAATTTTCATAATATCGAATCTCCATTTTGCTAATGAATGTATCTTATCACATCTTGTTGTAATCTTCAATGAAATTAAAAATAGATTATTTACTATTTTGCACAAAAATTCTTATTAAATACTGACTACATTCTCGATAGATTAATTAAACTTACTTTTACATATTTTGATAAAATAAAACAATTAAAACTAAAATATAGAATTTAAAGTTATGACATGATATAATTACTAAAGTATTTTTAGGAGGGGTTTTATGGAAAAAAGTTATGATGTAATTATTGTAGGTGCTGGTCCAATGGGGATTTTTACAGCATATGAACTAGCGATGAAAGCTCCGTCTTTAAAAGTTTTGTTAATTGATAAAGGACGTGATATTTACAAGAGAAGATGTCCTATTTTAGAAAAGAAGATAAAACAATGTCCAATAAATAAAACTGGAGAAAGTGGTTGTTTACCAAGTTGCTCTATGACAAGCGGTTTTGGTGGCTGTGGTGCTTATTCTGATGGAAAATTTAATATCACTAGTGAATTTGGTGGCTGGATGACTGATTATCTAAGTGAAGAAAAGGTTATTGAATTAATTAAATATGTAGATTCAATTAATTTAAAGCATGGAGCTCCAGATGAAATCACTAATCCATATACAGAAAAGAATTTTGAGATTGAACGTCGTGGTATGGCTGTTGGCTTAAAACTATTAAGAAGTGAAGTTAGACATTTAGGAACTGAAGTTAATTTAAATGTTTTAAAAAATATTTATGAAGAGTTGAAGTCAAAGGTTGATTATGCATTTTGCTCTAATGTAAAAGATGTATTGGTAGAACAAGGCGAAGTTAAAGGTGTTGTTTTAGAAGATGATTCTAAAATCAGTGCTAAATATGTTGTGCTTGGCGTTGGTAGACCTGGCGCCCAATGGCAAGTAGATACATTGAGCAAACATGGTGTAAAGTATAAAAATAATCGTGTTGATATTGGTGTTAGAGTGGAAACAAGTAATGTTGTGATGGATGAAATCAATAAAAATTTATATGAAGGTAAATTTGTTTATAATACTAGTGTAGGTACTCAAGTTAGAACATTTTGTTCAAATCCTAGAGGTCATGTTGTAATTGAAAATCATCATGGTATTATGCTAGTTAATGGACATGCATATAATGATTCAAAATTAGGAAGTCCTAATACAAATTTTGCTCTACTTGTATCACATGAATTTAGCGATCCATTTAGAGATTCAAATAAATATGCTGAAGTTGTTGCTAAACTTGCTAATAAACTAAGCGGAGGCGCTGTAATTGTTCAAAAATATGGCGATATTTTAAAGGGAAGAAGATCTACTGTAAAAAGAATTGATGAGGGTTTTGTAAAGCCAACATTAAAGGAAGCAGTCCCAGGAGATTTGGGTTTAATTTTGCCTTATGTTACAATGAAATCTCTGATTGAAATGATCCAAGCTCTTGATCATGTAACACCAGGAATTGCCAGTGACCATACATTGTTTTATGGAGTAGAAGCTAAATTCTATTCTGATAGAATCGAAGTAAATAATAATTTTGAAACAAGCATCAATAATTTATATGTAGGTGGAGATGGTGCTGGTATTACTAGAGGTTTAGCACAAGCTGGGGCTTGTGGCGTGCATATTGCTAGAGCAATTATTCAAAAAATAGGTTGATTTTAAACTGCAAGTAAAACTTGCAGTTTTTACTTTGTTGTTAAATAATATTAAAAATGATATAATTATTTTTGCTTTAGGAGTTGAGAGTTATGACAAAAAAACCTCCATTTTCACCAATGATGATGAAATATCTAGAAGTTAAAGAACAACATAAAGATGCTTTATTACTTTATCGTCTAGGAGATTTTTATGAATTATTTTTTGAAGATGCGAAAATTGCATCAAGAGAATTAGAATTAGTATTAACTGGTAAAGATGCAGGAGCAGATGAAAGGGTTCCAATGTGTGGTATGCCATATCATGCTGTTAATGGATATATTGATAAACTAATAAAAAAAGGATATAAGGTAGCGATAGCAGAACAATTAGAAGATCCTGCTGTGGCCAAAGGTCTTGTTAAAAGAGGAGTAATTCAAGTTGTTACTCCTGGAACGGTAATTGGTTCTGGATTGGAAGAAAAGAAAAATAATTATATTGCTGCGATAGAAGATTTTAATTCTTTCTTTGTTATTTCATATGCTGATTTATCAACAGGAGAAATTGGAGTATTAAATATTGAACATGATGAGAATTCATTAACAAATGAACTTGAAGCTTTAGAATGCAAGGAAATAATCGTAGATCCGAAATTTAATTTGGCATATTTAGATTTAATGAAAGCTAAGCATAATATTACAATTTCTTATCAAGAAGAATCAGAAATCACTCTAGAATATGAATCTTTATTGGTAAATACTAATGATATTCGTCAAGAAAAGGCAATTGTAAGACTTGTAGATTATTTAACTAAAACCCAAATGCGTAATCTAGATTATCTTCAACCTGCTAAAGTTATTAGGACAAAACAATTTTTGCAAATGGATGCTTTTACAAGATTTAATTTGGAATTAACTAGAACAATTAGAAGTGATGATCGTTTTGGAAGTTTACTATGGATTCTTGATAAGACAAAAACAGCAATGGGAGGTAGATTGCTACAAAGATATATTGTTCGTCCTTTAGCTGACCAAATTGAAATAGAAAATCGATTAAATAATGTTGAAGCTTTAGCTAATAATTATCTTGAAAGAGTTGAAATCATTGATGGTTTGAAAGAAATATATGATTTACCTCGTCTAATCGGACGCATTGGCTATGGTAATGCTAATGCAAAAGATTTAATTCAATTAAGTAAATCGTTAAAAGTTATTCCTCAAATTAAAAATGCACTTTATAAGATTCAAACTCCTTCTTTATCTTTGATTGCGGATGCAATGCCTGATTTGAATGCAGTAAATGAGTTAATTGAGTCATCGATTGTTGAAAATCCGCCATTTACTATTAAAGAAGGTGGAATGATTAAACAAGGCTTTAATTCGGATTTAGATGAACTAAATTCTTTATCAAAAGGTGGTAAAGAATGGATATCTCGACTTGAAACAATTGAAAGAGAAAGAACAGGAATTAAGGGGTTAAAAATCGGCTTTAATAAAGTTTTTGGTTTTTATATTGAAATCACTAATTCTTATTTACCTTTAGTAAAAGATGAATTTGGCTATATAAGAAAGCAAACTTTAACTAATGGTGAACGTTTTATTACCCAAGAATTAAAAGAAAAAGAGGCTTTAGTTTTAGGAGCGGAAGATAAAGCAATAAAATTAGAATATGAAATATTTGTTTCTATTAGAGATGAAATAAAAAAATATACTGAGCAAATACAAAGATTAGCAGAACAATTAGCTATTGTAGATGTATTAACTTCTTTTGCTGAAGTATCTATTGCTAATGATTTTGTTAGACCAACATTTAATAACGAACATAAAATGGAAATTATTGAAGGTCGACATCCGGTTATTGAAAAGGTAATTGGACATAATGCTTATGTTCCTAATGATACTTACTTAAGTGAAAATAAAAACTTGTTGCTTATTACAGGTCCTAATATGGGTGGTAAGTCAACTTATATGAGACAAGTTACTTTAATATGTATTATGGCGCAAATCGGTTGTTTTGTGCCTGCTAAAAGTGCTAATTTGAGTGTTGTTGATCAAATATTTACAAGAATTGGTGCTAGTGATGACTTGGTTTCTGGCCAATCAACTTTTATGGTGGAAATGAGCGAAGCCAATCATGCGTTAAAAAATGCTACTTCTAATTCTTTGATTATATTTGATGAAATTGGTAGAGGAACTTCTACATATGATGGTATGGCACTTGCTCAAGCCATTATTGAATATATTGCTTTACGTATTAAGGCGTTTACTTTATTTTCAACGCATTATCATGAGTTAACTGCTTTGGAAGGAAAATTACCAGGATTATATAATATTAGTGTCGGAATATATGAAGAAAATGAAAGAGTTACTTTTTTGTATAAAATTATTGAAGGTGCTGCAAATAAATCATATGGTATTAATGTAGCTCGTCTTGCACATTTACCAGAGGATTTATTGAGTAGAGCAAATCAAATATTGGAAACATTGGAACAAAACAAGGCTACTACTGGTATTGTAGAATATAAAGTTGCTCCTAAGAAGCAAGAAGAACCAGAGTATATTAAAGAGATTAAAAAATTAGATCCTTTGGCTATGACACCGATGGATGCTCTAAATTTCTTATATGAATTACAAAAAAAATTAAAATAATTATGAAAGGATGTGACCTTTTATGGCACAGGTACATTTATTAAGTCCATCATTATCAAATATGATTGCTGCGGGAGAAGTTGTTGAGCGTCCTGTAAGTGTTGTTAAAGAATTAATTGAAAATGCTCTTGATGCTAAGGCACATCATATTGATATTTATATTGAAGATGCCGGAAGAAAAAAAATTGAAGTTAGGGATGATGGCAAAGGCATGGATAAGGAAGATGCTGTCATGGCATTTAAAAGACATGCTACAAGTAAAATACAAGATCGTGATGATCTATTTAATATTGAAACATTAGGTTTTAGAGGTGAAGCGTTACCTTCAATTGCAGCTGTTAGTGAAGTAACTTTAATAACTTCGACAGGAGAGAATGCTGGTACTAAGGTAGAAATTAGTGGTACTGAAATAAAAAGCATCGAAAATAGCAACGCTAGAAAAGGTACATCAGTTATTGTTAAAAACTTGTTTTTTAACACACCAGCACGGTTAAAGTATTTGAAGTCTGATAATACTGAATTTGCACAAATCTATGATGTAGTATCTAAAATTGCCTTGGGATATCCAAATGTTATTTTTAAATTATATCATAATGATAAAGAATCTTTTTCTACAACAGGAAGAGGCGATATTTTAGAAATTATTGCTAAAACAATGGGATATGATACCGCTAAAAATATGCTAAAAGTAAGTAAAGAAAATTATGATTTTAAAGTTGAAGGGTTTACGACAAAAATTCAAGTAAATAAAGCTAATAGATATTCTATTATTGTATTAATTAATGGTAGATATGTTCGGGTTAATGCAATAACTAATGCTGTAATAGATGCATATAAAACTTATATCCCTGAAGGAAGATATCCTGCTGCTATTTTGAATATTGAAGTTGATCCTATTTTAGTTGATATAAATGTTCATCCAGCTAAGCATGAAGTTCGTTTATCTAAAGAAGATGAACTAAGTAAGCTAGTTAAAGAGGCAATATTAGAGGCTTTAAGAATAGATATAATGCCTCCTAAAATTGAAACCAAAAAGGATAAAGTAGAAATAATACGTCCTACATTAGAACTTGACTCACCAGAATTTATTACAACAATTTCTCAAGAAGTAATCACTTCTGCACAAACAGCAATAGTTGATCCTACTGAAAAAGAAATTGAAATGAAAGTGGAAGATGCTCCAAGTAAAATAGAGGAAGTAATTATCGAAAAGCCTGCTTTTTATGTACGTGCAATTGGTCAAATTCTTGGTACATATATAGTATGTGAAATAGATGAAGGAATGTTTATAGTTGATCAACATGCTGCAGCAGAGAGAATTAATTATGAAAAATATCAAAAATTATTAAATCAAAAGCATGGTACAACCGAGTTATTGTTACCATTAGTAATTGAATATAGTTTTAAAGAAACTAAAATTATTTTAGAGAAGAAAAATTTATTAGAAGAAATTGGTATTTTTGCTGAAGAATTTTCTAATACTGCAATAAGAATCAGTGAAGTTCCCCTTTGGATGCAAGGTACAAATATTGAAATATATGTAAAAGATATAATCGAAGAATTATTACATAAACCAACGATAGATATCCCTTCTATTAGATCCTTAGCAATTGCTACACTAAGTTGTAAAGCTTCAATAAAAGCTAATCATTCACTTAACTTAGATGATATGCAAAATCTTGTGGTAACTTTGTTAAAGTGTGAAAATCCAAATACGTGTCCTCATGGAAGACCAACAATATTAAAATATACAAAGTATGAATTAGAAAAATTCTTTAAGAGAGTAATGTAATATGCAAAAAATATTAGTAATTGTCGGTCCAACAGGAGTTGGTAAAACTAAGTTATCTATTGCTTTAGCTAAGGAATTTGATTATGAAATTATAAGTGGAGATTCTATGCAAATTTATAAAGGTATGGATATTGGTACTGCTAAGGTAACAAAAGAAGAAATGAAGGGTATTGTTCATCATTTGATAAATATTAAAGAAGTTAACGAATCATATTCTTGTGCTGATTTTCAAACTGAAGTGAGAAAAAAAATCACTGAGATTTTAGAAAAAGGAAAAAAAGTAATGATTGTTGGTGGTACAGGATTATATTTGAGGTCATGTTTATATGATTACACTTTTAGTGAAGAAGTAGAAAGAAATACTGAAATTATCGATAAGTATGCTCAATTATCTAATGAAGAATTATATCAACATTTAACCCAAATTGATGAAGAATCTGCAAAAATATTACATCCTAATAATCGTAGAAGAGTACTAAGAGCAATTGAAATATATGAAAAAAGCGGAAAAACAAAAAGCGAAAATTTAAGTAATCAAACACATAAATTATTATATGATGCTTTAATATTAGGTTTAGATTTAAATCGAGAAACGCTACATAAACGTCAAGATGCTAGGGTGGATAAAATGATTGAAGATGGTTTGGAAAACGAAGTAAGAAATCTATATGAAGTAGATGGCTTTTTACAAGGAACTGCTAGCAAAGCTATTGGATATAAAGAATTTTTTCCATATTTTCTAGGTAAGATTACTTTAGATGAAGTTATAAAAGATATAAAAATTCACACTCATCAATATACTAAAAGACAATATACATGGTTTAGAAATCAAATGGATGTTAATTGGATAAATGTAAATGTAGAAAATTTTGATCAAACTATTAATGAAGCAAAAGGATTAGTTAATGAATGGTTAAAATTAAGTCGGAGATGATTTGATCTGGATAAAAAAGAAAAAAGAAGAATTATTATTAAATTATTTGTAATTTTAATATTAGTTGCAATTATATTTATCTTAGCAATAGTGTTCTTTCCTGAAATAAAAAAGTTAATAGATAAAGATAATCAAGATAATATTGTTAATAGAATAAGAGAATATGGAATTTATGGTTGGTTTATTTTTTTATTAATCCAAATAGTTCAAATAGTTATATCGTTTATTCCTGGAGAGCCTGTAGAAGTTATGGCTGGTATGATTTATGGTTCTTTTGGTGGTTTATTAACTTGTATGCTTGGTTGTTTTATAGGAAGTGCTATTGTTTATTATTTATCAATAAAAATTGGTAAATCATTTATTAGGTTGTTTGTAAAAAATAAAGATTTGGAAGAAGTTAAATTTTTAAAGAACGAGAAAAGAGTAGAAGAACTTGTTTTTTTGTTTTATTTCATTCCCGGTACACCCAAAGATTTAATCACATATTTAGCACCTTATACTAAGATAAAACCAATAAAATTTTTTATAATATCAACATTTGCCAGAATCCCTTCAATTATTACTTCAACATGGGCTGGCTCTAGTATTACTGCAAATAATTGGAAATTAACAGTAGGAGTGTTTGTAGGAACGTTTATAATAGCTTTAATGGGACTATTTGTACGTAAAAAGTTTTTTTATAAAAATGATGATATAAATGAAAATAACTAAAAAGCCACATATATGTGGCTTTTTACATAAAATTGTTATG